>JAOUPE010000259.1 GCA_029880025.1 Caldifarciminota bacterium | reverse complement strand
GGCAGTTCAGAAGGAGAAGTTAGGACCAGATGAAATAAAATTACTTAGCGAGAAGTACAATGTAAAGAGCATCTTTACCGGGGAGATAAAAATTTCTGATGTTCGACCACGCATCGCGATTGGTCCGGGTTTTGAGTTTGCCAGTGCCAGTGCTGAAGTCGAAGCAACCCTTACGGTTAAATTGATTAATACCGACAACAGCGCAACCATCTGGTTGGGCTCGAGTCGAGGGAAATCTAATGTTGGTCATGTTGGTTTATTCGGTGGACATTTTATCTTCGATGCCAAAGACCCGGAATCGGCTTATGGTGGCTTAGCCGAATCTTTGATTAAGAAAGCAACCAAGGATTTCCGAAATACTCATAAATGTAAATTTTGGTAGGCTTGCGGTCATTGTAAATAGTATAAAAGAGTGTCGATAAGTCCAAAAGACTAAAAGTAACCGAAGAATATATCCAAATCACAAGATTTCACGAGAATTATTAGACTTTATATTCTGTTTCTTTTCGTGTCTATCGGTGGTTAATTAAATCGGATATTGGTGTAAATTCGTGTTTATTCGTGGTTATTATTTTCTTGGGGAATAGACCATTGCTTTATGCTTGATACCAGCATCTAAAAATTCACCGCCGATTTCATTGAACCCAAATTTTTCGTAGAATCCTAATACTGTAGTTTGAGCATGGAGGACAATTTTACCTGGCTTTTGCGTCTTGAGAAATTCCATTACATTTTCCATAATGAGCTTGCCATAGCCTTTCTTGCGATGTTCTTTTAAAATCGCCATTCTGCCGATATACCAATTACCGTCTTTTCCAAAAATCCGGGCGGTTCCGATTGGAGTCTTATCTAAATATAATAGAAAATGAGTCGCAATCTTATCCATCCCATCCCATTCTAATTCAGGAGGGACTCTCTGCTCTTTAATGAATACTTTTTCTCGTATTCTAAATGCTTCGGTTAAATTATCAGTGCCTTTTAATAGTTTAATTTCTAACATGATATCACAGATGGGCACAGATTGTATTCACAGATTAGCATAGATTGAAGAGTTATTTTCGAGTTGGTTTATCTGGCTTTTTGGGTTTATCGGCTTCACTAAGAAATGATAGGAACTTTTTGAAAGAGAGAAATATCAGTTTGAGAAAATTTATCCCTTTGTGAGCTTGGTCGAAACGCATTTGAAAAGCTCCTAACAACGATATTCCAAATAGTGTGATTATTATCACGAATGGAATGAACACCGGGTTCACAATTTTCGCGGCAACCAAAATAAGAGTTAAGCCATTGGCGATAACCACCAGGTAATAAGAACCAGATAACCAAAAGTCTTTAATTTTTGGTTGTGCTTTTTTTTCTTTCAATACTTCAATCGGTGACTTCTCGACTATCGGGATATCCTTAACATCCTCATCCGATAAAACGGGCTCTTCTTCGGGTAGGATGATTGGTTCACCACAGCCGAGACAGAACCTGTCTTCTTGAGGATTTATTTTAAATCCACATTTTGGACAATATTTTTCTAATTTCGGAATCATCCGTATTCCTTCCGGTTTTGTTTATGTTTGATAAGATGATTTTTATGAAAATTAATTACCCCGAAAGACATTATATTATTATAAAAATTGACTACTTATTTGTCAAGGACTTAAATTCAGAGATATGTTTTTTTAACTTCAGAGTCAGCCGAGAACGCAGAGAGATAAAGATAGTTAAATTTAATTAGAAGAAAGGATTATTTAGTAATTGAATTATTGGTTTTTTTGGGTTTGTCTACTTCACTCCGCTTCGACAGAAACTTTTTAAGAGATAGCAACATCAGTTTATAAAATCTTCTGCCATTATTAGTTTTGTCGTGTCGCATTTGTGAAGCGCCGATTAAAGAAGTTACTAATAGGCTGATTATTAATACTAAGGGAAGAAAAACTGCATTCACCATTCTCACCTCAACCAAGATCAGAGTTAAAAGAATCGAACCTACTACAAAATAATAGGAACCAGATATCCAAACATCTTTATTTTTAGTCTGATTATTATTTCGTTTCAATTTATCTACCGGTGATGGCTCGATTAATGGAATATCCTTAACATCTTCTTCAGATAAAGGTGCTTCTTCTGGTTTTACGATTGGTTGACCACAACAATGACAGAATCTTTCTTCATGGATTCGGATTCGATAGCCACATTTAGGGCAATATTTTTCTATAATTCCTAACAATAGTATCCCCTTGCGTTTGCGTTTTTATTTAAATAATTAGATTATTAAAAACTTTTACACCCCCGTAAAGATTATTTATTATAAGATAAAAATGGTTATTTGTCAAGAGTTTAGTTCAGAGGAATAATTTTTAAACCACACCAAACGCATACGAATTGAGGAAATAAATTCCAAATCCGAATCACAATGTTCTAAATACTTTAGGATTTAGTCCTTGATTTTTGGTTGACCTTTAAGTATTACTTATTAAAGTCCTTATGACTGAAAAAAGTTCAAATTTTGAACCAGCTTATTTACAAACCGATTTGAAAGCAAAAAAAGAGGAGGCGGTTGAATCACTAAAGAATTGTCAACTATGTCCCAGAGAATGTAAGGTTAACCGATTAGAAGAAGAAATTGGTTATTGTCAAACCGGGAGATGGTCAATCGTTTCATCCTATGGACCGCATTTTGGCGAAGAACCTGAATTGGTTGGAACCAATGGTTCTGGAACAATATTTTTTGGGCATTGTAATCTCAACTGTTGCTTTTGTCAGAATTATGATATCAGTCAATTAGGTCATGGACAGGTCACCAAGGCTAATGAATTAACCAATATGATGCTGGCATTACAAAAGATGGGATGCCATAATATCAATTTGGTCAGCCCTACCCATGTTGTAGCACAATTTATTGAGGCATTAGCCTCAGCTAAAGACAAAGGATTACGATTACCGGTCGTTTATAATTCTGGTGGGTATGATTCGGTTTCAACGCTAAAATTTCTTGAAGGTTTAATTGATATTTATATGCCGGATGCGAAATATTCAGACAGCGAATTAGCGAAAAAATATTCTTTAGCACCGGATTATTTTGAAATCAATAAGCAGGCGCTAAAAGAAATGCATCGGCAGGTTGGTGATTTAATAACCGATAATAGGGGAGTAGCAGGGCGCGGAATTTTGATTCGTCATCTGGTTTTGCCCAATTGGATT
>JAOUPE010000258.1 GCA_029880025.1 Caldifarciminota bacterium | reverse complement strand
TGGGGTTACTCTCAACTTAATTCTTATCTCGCCGCCAAAAGGTGGAATTGGTCCGACATCGGGTCGACCATTTGAATTTCTATCCGGTAAATTAACCCCATAACGTTCAAGCAATCCGAATTGCCAATTCGGTTTGGTATGAACCATACTCAAATCGACAATATCGTTAACATTGCCCAGGTTCTTTACCGATAATTCGTATTCGATTGATTGACCCGGCGCAACCGCACCTTCAGAATTGGGGTCTACCAGAATACTTTGCACCGGCAAGATTCTGGTTAGAAGGGTTGCATCGTCTTTAGCTAAGGTGTCACCGCCGGATCGGGCAATTATCCTGACCGTATCCACCACATTTCCTAATTCATTGATTGGTGAGGTTACCCGAGCAAGAAAGCCCTGGCTCTGACCGGCTTGTAAACAACCAACATCTGGAATGCCGTTACCATTCTGGTCTGGTAGTATGACCTGTCCGCTAAGGTCAAACAGCTCAAGCCGCCAATTTGGTCTTGTGACCGAACCAAGAATATCTACCGTATCGGATGCATTGCCAAGATTGGTGGCATAAAGGATATAATTGGCACTGGTGCCTGAATAAATTGACTGCGAACTATCCGGACCAACTGCCACCACTCTTCGCCAAACCGTAACGCTGTCAATCTTCCGGTCATTGGACCGATAAACATCGCTAATCAGACTGGTCGAGCAGCTCACGATATAGCCGCCCTCGACCCCTTGCCAGATGGCAAAACTGATTTCACTCGAAGAATCAGGATAGAGTCCAGGAACGAACAGGGTATCGGTATAAACCTGACCGATTTTAAATATCACGTTAAAACTTTCCAGATGGGTGCCAAAATTCTTAATCGTTGCCTTTGGAACTATTCTGCCAACTCCAATATTACCAACTGGCCAGAGAATCGTAGTGGTCCCAACATCTTTAACCCTGACCATAACCAATGCACTTCTTACATCATTCATCGGATTCAGGTCACCGACCAATGCGGTACTACATTTGACAAAAGCCTCTCCCCTATTGATTGCGGTCCAGTTACGAAACCGAATCGTATCCCGATTACCAGCATTAAGAAAGATATAGTTGGTATCGACGTATGAATTACCAATGGTAAAGATTACCGGAATATTTTCTGGGTTGATGCCATTATTGGCAATGATGGCTGAAGGTCGTAATGAGATACCTGAATCAATGATACCGGTTGGCGCAAGAATTTGAACCACTCCGGCATCAATGGTTAGACGGACAATTACCGAATCGATTAATGCATCATTGGCTGGATTTCGGTCGCCATTTAAAGCGGTTGTGCATTTAACAATATGGACACCGAGCGGTGAGGCAACCCAGGCTGGAAAATTGACCGTATCGCTTTGATCTGGAGAAAGCATTTTATATCTTTGCTCAGAATAGTTTGTGCCGATTCGGAAGATGACCGGAATATTAGCCGAGCGCATACCATAGTTTTTAATCCTTGCCCTTGGTACAATCACGCTACCCGAATCGCATAGATCAACTGGCGCAATGATTTGATTGACTCCAGCATCAATCACGTCAATAACCGTAACCGAATCGACGACCAAATCGTTTAAAAGATTTTCATCACCGATTAAAGCCGTGGAACATTTTACCAATTGGGTTCCGACCGGGGCTGCGCTCCAGGACGGGAACCAGAGCGTATCAAAGGTTTCTGGACCAAGATACTTATTACGAGTTTCAGAATAATTGGACCCGATGGTGAAAATGACCGGGATATCTTTGGCTCGACTACTATAATTGGCGATTCGGGCAATCGGTGTTATTATTGTTGCCGAATCGACTGTGCCGGTTGGTGCAATTATCGCAATCGCTGCGGCATCGATTGATTCCCAGAGTCGAACCCAATCAATCGCACAGTCATTGCTTGGATTTTCGTCCTCAGCCAATTCGGTGCTGCACTTGACCAGATGAGTTCCAAACAGTAATGCGGTCCAGGCTGGGAAGGAAACAGTATCGGACTGATGAGGAACTAAGGTTTTATTCCTGCGTTCTAAATAATGACTGCCAATTGAGAAGCGGACTGGAAAAGTGAGCTGGAATGCGCTGTAATTTCTTACTATTGCTAACGGAATAATTACGTCACCCGAATCGACCACGCCCCGCGGTGCCAAGATATTAGTAACTCCGACATCGATTAAAGGACTCTGGACATAGACCGAATCAATCCTAAAATCGTTCAGTGGATTAATATCACCAACTAAACCAGTACTACATTTAACAAGATGGGTGCCCAAAGGTTGCGCGGTCCAGGCAGGAAAACCTACTGTATCGGTTCGTCCGACTCCAAGTTGTTTTTGGCGGGTCTGGTTATAATTTAAGCCAATTCTAAAGGTGACCGGAAAGTTCACGGCAACCTCGCCAAAATTTTGCACTTGGGCGATTGGAACAATTACCACTCCTGAATCAACCGTGTCGATTGGTGCATAGATAATGGTCACCCCAACATCCAAAATTAATCTACGAACCCGAACCGAATCGATTTTGAAATCATTAAAACGGTTAGTATCACCGACTAAAGCGGTGCTGCATTTAACAATATGCAAACCAACCGGTGCTGCAGTCCAGTTAGGAAAACCGACCGTATCGGTCTGACCGATGGTAAGCTGTTTGAAACGGGTCTCTGAATAAGTTGAGCCAATTCTAAAAATGACCGGAAAGTTTACTGCCCGGTTACTGTAATTGCGAACCTGAGCAAACGGGGTTATGACCGTACCAGAATCGACCGTTCCTAACGGCGCAAAAATTTGAGTCACCGCAACATCTAATAATGAACCGATGACCCGAACCGAATCGATTTTAAAATCATTATTTGGATTGGTATCACCAGCTAAACTGGTAGTACATTTAACAATATGAAGGCCGTTAGGTGAAGCGGTCCAGTTAGGAAAAACGACCGTATCGATTTGACCGATGGCAAGCTGTTTAAACCTGGTTTGGGTATAACCCGAACCGATGCGAAAGGTTACTGGAGAGTTTACCGCAACGTTACTGTAATTACGAACCTGGGCAACCGGTGTTATTACGGTTCCAGAATCAACTGTGCCAGTTGGTGCTTGGATTTGAGTTACCGCCACATCTAATAAAGAACCGATGACCTGAACCGAATTAATTTTAAAATCATTGTAACGGTTGGTATCACCGGCTAAAGCG
>JAOUPE010000025.1 GCA_029880025.1 Caldifarciminota bacterium | reverse complement strand
CCTATGTTACAAAAATTCGTTCCCGCAGTGCTAAATTCACCAAGATTGTCAATGATGAGCCAAACCAGGAAGAAGCTGCTTTAATCAGTAAGGCACTTAACTATATTAAGACAAAGCGGATGATAATGGTCGAACGCAAGATGTGCCTCTCTCCTGAAATAAATCTACTCTGTCGTTATTATGTGACTGAGGATTATGCCCGTAATGCTTATATGTGGCACCAGACCCTATTTGACCCGGCTGATAAACAGAAACCAGATATTACAGTGGTATCAATCCCAGAATGGCCCGAACGCAAGGTCCTGGTATCACCCAAAACCCATCGGACATTTGTTTTCGGTTCAGATTATACCGGTGAGATAAAAAAGGCTAATCTCAGGATGGCAATGTATATTGCTAAAACTAAAGGTTGGCTTGGGCTCCATGCTGGCAGCAAAATTATGCGAGTTAGGCAGGGCGCTAAGTTAACGGAAAAAGGTATCTTAATGTTTGGACTATCCGGTACTGGTAAAACGACTTTAACCTGTCATCATCACTATTTAGAACCACCCGAAGGAGTTGTGATAAGACAGGATGATGTAGTATTCTTAAAAGATGATGGCTATGCAATCGGCACTGAAGACAATTTTTATATGAAGACAGAAGGGCTTTCTGCCAAATCCGACCCGCTACTTTATAAAGCGGTGACCAGCCCTAATGCAATCTTAGAAAATATCTGGGTAGAACCTGATGGCAAGGTTGATTTCTTGAATTATAACCATACCTCAAATGGTCGAGCCGTAGTTGTAAGAAGAGAAATGGACTTTACCGATGATTCAATTAACCTTCCGTTTGTCAATATGTTCATTTTTATCTTTCGCCGTAATGATATCGTGCCACCGGTGGCAAAGCTTACTCCAGAACAAGGGACTGCCTTCTTTATGTTAGGCGAATCGGTCGAAACTTCGGCTGGTGACCCGACCCAGGTTGGCAAGTCCTTGAGAGTGGTAGGTACAAATCCATTCATTATCGGTCCAGAAGATGAAGAAGGTAATCGATTCTTGAATATCCTTCAAAAACATAAGGATATGGAAATATATGTAATGAATACCGGAAGGGTTGGCGGCGAAATCGGCGAAAAAATTACGGTCTTGGATACCACGACAATAATTAAAGAAATGGCTCGAGGAACAATCGAATGGCAAATAGACCCGGATTGGAACTATCTTGTTCCAAAAGATGTGCCAGGCATGAGCTTTCAACGATTCAATCCTCATCATTATTATAGTCAAAAGGAATATAGTGATAGATTGAAGATATTAAAAGAAGAACGAATTAAATGGCTAAACAGTTTTAAAAACCTCAAACCTGAAATAAAAGAGTCCCTGAGTTAACTCTTCCAATTTTTCGATTATTATTGATTAAACTCACTTTAGATTTAAAATAGTCTTTTCATGGTGATCAGGGAACTGACTTCCCTGGTTTTCCCTAAACAATTAATTCTTAAGCAGCTATAGAAACAATCCCCTAAATAACTCCAGGTCATTCCTGAGCCACTTAGTGGTAACCCTGAGTGATCCCCCCTACAAATGAACGAATTACGTTAAGTGATTTATAATTTTGAGGATAGACAAAATTTTGTTTCTATTTTAATACTATTCATAGATAGTGTCTATGAGTTTAAGTTAATCGAACTAAGATTAATTTTACGCATCTTGACTTTTACTGTTTTATGTCGCATCTGTTAATTGTCCTCATTTACATCACTTATTGTATGTTCACCCACAATCATCGGATAAAGTCGCACAATTTATTGTTTTCCTGAAATTTTATAGGGGGTTGTAACGGTTTGAAACTAATTGGACTTATAAGATTGATAATCTATAAACCAGGTTGGCATATTCCTTGCTTATTTGCATCATGTCATAATGTTTTTTAGAATTGCAGGAAAGACAGGGGAATTCGGGGATTCTTTTTACCGCTCCTCAAGAGTGGTTGGAAAGGGAATGATAATGATAATTATGATAAATTTAATTCTAACAAGTTTAATTTTTGCTCAATTTAATTCTATCGAATTCAACCATATTAACACTCCACAAACTGCGGGGGATTCGTTCGAAATTTCAATTGTGGCAAAAACCGCATCCGGTGATACTTTTCCTTTTAATTTTCCAGCGACACTGAAAACGACACGCGACGACATTTATATCTACGTCGAACCACAATTGATAAACTTTTATCAGGGGGTATGTCGGCGCAAGGTGCGGGTTAGTATTGCCGATTCGCTGCGATTAAGATGTGACGCAAGCGGAATTGTCGGGTACAGTAATCAAATCACGGTTACACCAAACAATCCCAAGCGAATATTAATAATTTGTCCTGGTGAATCGATTGCACCAGGTTCGCCTGATGGCAGGTTTATTTCACAACCGCAAAGTCAGACCGCCGGAATCCAATTTTCGGTAAAAGTTTATATGGTCGACCAGTGTTTTAATCCGGTGTCATTTCGTTCTGACCCGATTTATTTTTCCTCAACCGATTATTTTGCGAGGCTGAACAATGGCAATCTGGTTGATGGCAGAGGTGTTTTCCCCGCAACCTTGCGCCGAGCCGGTACTCATCGAATCACAGCCCGCACCGATAATCAAGCGATTCGGGCTGATACCAGTACCGGCATCAATGTTTTTGCCGGTGATTTTGCCCGAATCATTCTACTTTTACCCGGTGAAGAGTTACTTCCTGGTGATACGACAACTCGATTCAATCAAACTCCGGGTAAAACTGGAAAAGCAACCCGTCAATATGTGAAAGAAGCATTCATGGTGAGGGTTCTGGCAACCGACGACTGTTTTAATCGTGTGGATGTCGGCAACGATACCGTTTACTTAACTTCTGATTTCGCCATAAGCTCGGACCCGACGCAAGCGGTACTTCATGATAGCGCGGTCTTTGCGGTCGCTTTTGATTCAACCGGAGAGAATCAGAACATTTGGACGATTAGCAATAATTTTGAATCATATCGCTCAATGGTGGATGTCGAAGCCAAGACCAAAAAAATTGTGACGAATCACCCCGATACACTACGAGCCGGTTCGATGACTACCATCGAGGCTACCCTTTATGATGCGAATGACCAAATAATTAAAGGCAAATATACCACTTTCAGTGTGGTCCATGGGACTGGAGTGATGCTTGATTCTTCAGGTTTAACCGACACGATGGGAGCAATAAAAGTTAGATTTGAATGTAAGGCGGCAACTACGCCGGAGACGGATACAATAGCAATTCAAGCCGACGACTACACTTACCTGATTGGAATATTCATCGAAGGTGACCCAACCGTGCTTGAAGGTAGAATAATTGCTTTCCCAAACCCATTTGGTTACAATCAGAATTGGACTGAAATTCAATATATCTTACCAACCAGTTGTGATATCACGATGGCGATTTATGACCCGTTTGGTAATCCGGTATTGTCCAGAGAATATGAGCAAGGTGAAGAGGGTGCAAAGAATGGAGTAAACAAGGTTACTTGGGACGGTAGGGATCAGAAAGGCAAGAGGGTAGCAAATGGAATTTATGTCATAAAATTCTGGGGTCTGGTCCATACTGGCAAGGTTTTCGACAAAACTCATAGAATCGCTGTTGTTTGGTAGAGGGGCAACAATGAAAAAAATAAATTTCATCATTCTTTTAAACATTATATCAATTTCATTTCTCTTTGGACAGGGTGGAACACCCGGTACATTTCTGAATTATGGCGCTTCACCTCGAACTTTAGCGCTGGGTAAGTCTTTCACTGGCTTGGCAAACGATGTGGAGGCGGTTTATTATAATCCAGGGGGTCTGGCCTATCTTCGAACCCAGGATATTAAAATTGCTCATTCCGCTTTATATGGTGGAATGCGTATGGAATATCTTGGCTATGCCTTGCCCACAAAACAATATGGCACATTTGCTTTAACTCTTTTGAACTATGGAACCAGTGGCCTGGAAGTCCGAGATGAACATAACGACCTGTACGACCCAGCAATTTTTGCCCAGAACGCCTACATTTTCTCTTATGCTTATAATCCGCATCGACTTTTAGGTATTGGGGCTAATTTTAAGGTAGTCACTGAGAATCTTGCCCGGTTTAGCGATGTTGGGCTTGGGGCTGATTTGGGTATTATCCTAACCGAACCCAATCCATTCAATTTTGGTATCTTCGCGCAAAATATTCTAGCACCAAAAATACAGCTTGAAAACGAAGAAGAAAAATTTCCACTGACCTTAAGGGTTGGTGGTGCATTGAAATTATTTGAGGACCGGGTTATTGCTTTAGGCGATGTGGTGGCAGATGAGGGCGTTTGGAATAGTGGCGAGATCGATTACAATCGAATCCGAACTCATATCGGAATCGAATTCGAGTTATGGCCTTCGGTTTTAGTGCACCGTATCGGCTACGACCCGAATGAATTGAGTGCCGGATTGGGAGTGAGAAAGGAATGGGGTAAACTTAGTCTGGGGGTTGATTATGCTTTCCTCTTGCATCATCAATCGAAATTTTATCTGCCGCCTACTCATAAATTAGGCTTGTTTATCAAGTTTGGTGGATTCCGAACTTGGATCGATGCATCACCCAGTGTTTTTGCCCCAACCCCGGAAGATAAACGAAAAGTTCTCTGGATGGATGTGCGAATCGTTTCTCGTCGCGAAGTAAAACGTTGGCAAGTTGTGATAAAGAATAATTTAGGAGAAATGGTTCGAACCTTTAGCGGTTGGGAAATGCCACCACTTCGTTTAGCTTGGGATGGATTGGATGACGCTGGTCGAATGGTGAGTGACGGCAAGTATTGTTATGAAATCGTAATCGTCGACACCCACGATGAATCCCTAAAATTTTCTGGACCCTTGACCACGATTAAGACCAGAGGTCCGGAAGGGAAAATTGAAATCGAGCGAGAATTAAACCGATGAAATCCCTTCTTATAATAAAAAATGGTGGTAATAAAATGGAAAAATGGATAAAAATTATCATAATCCTGACCTTTGTATTTTGCAATCTCCAGTTTGCGAATAACTCATCGCCAGTGAAAGATTTGGTTAAACGTTTTACCGAAGTGGAAGCAGCTTTAGGTGAAAACGATTTCCAAAAAGCGACTGAACTTCTTAAGAAATTAGTTAAAGACTATAGTAAGAGTGACTTTGTCGACGAATTACGATTCGGTTTAGCCGAATGTTATTTCAATTTAGGTGAATATAATAAGGCGCGAAGCGAATTTCTTAGAATTCTTGACCGACCGAAATTTCACTATATTGAACCCGAAGCGATGTACGGCTTAGCGATTTCTTCGATTATGCTTGGTGATTATCGTAAAGCGGATATGGCATTAGAAAGGTTGTCAAAAAAACAAGGTTATCAAAAAGACGAGCGGACAAATTTTGCGAGTGGTGTTTTGTGCTATTTCAAAGGGGATTATAAACAAGCGGCATTAAAACTAAGCGGTCTTAATCATCTCGGGGCAAAATTTTATCTGGCGAAAAGTTTAACAAAACTGGGTCGGATTCAAGAAGCACTGCTTGCTTTTAAGGAAATCACCAGTGCGGCCCCAAACACGCCAATATGTCGATTAGCTC
This sequence comes from Caldifarciminota bacterium, assembly GCA_029880025.1. GTDB lineage: Bacteria > Hydrothermota > Tepidihabitantia > Tepidihabitantales > JAOUPE01 > JAOUPE01. The sequence continues at coordinate 5,954 of JAOUPE010000025.1, read as the reverse complement.
ATTTCTCGGCTGGTGAAGCGCTATTCGAGAATCACGATTTCGGTGGCGCAAGAGCAAAATTTGAATTCTTTTTAGAGAGCTTTCCGTTTTCGGAACTTTCCGATTATGCCCATTTCTTTTTAGGCTGTGCACTCATTGCCCATGAAAATTATGGTTCAGCCTTGGATCATTTAAAACCATTAACCAAACATCCGAACAATATTCTTGCCGCCCATGCCAATTATTTCATTGGCTTTTGTAAAACTTCATTGTCTGAGCCGCGCGAGGGGATAATTTATTTCCAAAGGGTAAGAGCCAATTATCCTAAGACTAGGATTGCACAATACGCTAATCTGCAATTGCCTCATGCGATGCTGGTTGCCGCTGATACGATACAGACGCTGATTGCCACTGCCCAACTCAGTCAGATGTTTTCGACCGGGGATTTGGTTGGAGTTGGTGATTACTTCTCCGGGGTGGTTTGTTACCAGATGGGCGATTTTCGGCGGGCGGCAAAACATTTTGAAAATATTGTTATGAGATTTCCCGAATCAGAACTGGCAGAACCGGCATGCGCACTCCTCCTTCTTTCTTTGAATTCATCGGGTGCCTTTGAACGGGTAATTACACTTGGTGCTAAATATGTGAAGGATTTTCCGAACCGTGAGTCGCCTTGGCGTGGAGAACTTTTATATTTCTTGGGTGAAGGTTATTATTATTTCAAGAAATATAACGAAGCCGAGAATCATTATCTTAAGAGCCAGGAATGCAAATCGAGGGTCGCATTTTATGCCAAATTAGGTCGAGCCTATTGTTTGTATCACCTGGGTCGCCTTTCCGAAGCCCAAGTTGAATTTCGAGAAATTCTAAACAATACCGTCGAGATCCAAGACACCTCCTTTAAAATTAATGCTTTGCTTGGCTATGCTTATTCCTTCTATAATCAAAAAAAATATCTGGAGGCACTCGATGTTTTCGAGGCACTGGTTAAACAATTTCCACTGTCACCATTAGCTGCCATTCCAGGTCTTTACTATTCAGGGCTTTGCTACTTTCGTTTAGGATATTATGGTCAAGCGGTTGATGCTTGGGTTTTGTTAATGAACCAGTATCCCTTGAATGAAAAGTCAGCCGAAGCAGCATTTCGTACGGGTGACCTATTCTTTAAAGCACGCGATTACGAAAAAGGGGTGAGTACATTTCGATTCGTCGTTGAGAAACACCCAAATACTCTATTTGGTCCTGGGGCACAGGCGCTGATTGCCCAGAGCTTCTATAATCAGAAGAAATTCTTAGAAGCAGTAAGAGAATATCAGAAATTTTTAGACCTTTATCCGCAGGATATCCAAGCTAGCGGAGTTCGTAAGAGTTTAGAGATGAGCTATTATCAAGCTGGCTTAGAGAACCCGGTTGTGATGCAAGAGTTCTTAAGCCGCTTTCCGGAATCGGAGTTAGCCGCTGAAGCACAATTTGATAAAGCAAAGAGATTGTTCGATAAACAGGTGTATGAGGAAGCAGCGGTTGAATTTCAAAAGGTTGTGGTCAATTTCTTAAATTCAGAGATTGCTGGTGATGCCCAGCTTTTAACCGCTGAATCCTATGCCAATATCAAGCGCTGGAATGAAGCGGTAAATGGGTATCAGAAATTCTTAGGCTATTTTCCCAAGCACCCTCAAAGAGCAGGGGCCTATTTCAATTTAGCTACCGCCTTTTTCAATCTTGGGGAATATGAAGGGGCTCGGGAAAAATTTCAAGTGGTTGTAGATTCTTTTCCCAATTCAGAATTTGCTCGAAGTTGTTCAAAAAATATCGAACTTTGCCTGAAAAAGGCAAATTTAAAAGCAACTGAATCAAAAAAAGAGGCCACTAAAACAACAAAAGAAGGAGGGAAGCAATGATTTTAGGACAATCATTATTCCAAATTTTCAAGAGCAGCATCGTAATGCTGATATTGTTAGGTTGTTCAGTTGCGGTCTTAGCACTGATAATCGAGCGGCTGTGGTATTTTGCTCGTAACCGATTCAATGTTAGTAAAGGACTGAGACACATACGGATGATTTATAAAGACACCGGTTTAGGCCCAGCCATTGGTTATGCTCGTTCAATAAAAAATCCGTTAGGACGACTTTTCACCATGATTTTGGAAAATGATAAACTTTCTTTGGATGAACTCGATGACTTGTCTTACGGGTTAATTATTGATGAACGGATACGTTCCGAAAGATTCTTAGGCGGACTCGGTACTTTAGCTAATGTGGCGACCCTGTTGGGGTTATTGGGGACCGTAACTGGTTTGATTCGCGCCTTTCATAGTATCGCAATAACTGGTTCGGGTGGTCCGGTAGTCGTTTCGGCCGGCATTGCGGAAGCCCTGCTCACAACGGCATTTGGTCTATGCATCGGTATACCGGCGCTGCTTTTCTATAATTATTTTGCCAAAAAAGCCGGAGATATAGCGATGACTTTAGAAAGTGCTCAGGAAAAATTTCTCATCTTCCTTGAGATTGGTAAACAAACGACGAAAGAAATAAAGACTAGAGAGCCGAGGGCAGCAAGAAAGGCCGAAGCCCAAGTTAAAGAAAAAGCGAAAGAGGAAGTCTGGAGATACTAAATGAGGAAGAAGCGAATTCATCACGAAGTGAAAAAAGAAGGACTGATACTAACTTCGATAGTCGATATCGCATTAGCTTTGGTCATCGGCTTCATAGTTGCATTGCCCTTTTTCTTTGAAACCGGAATATTCGTTTCTCAACCGAGTGTAACTAAAGCGGCGCCAGGTCGTGAGACCGATGTGAAAGTGAATATATTGCTTACTAATGACGGCAATATCGTACTTAACGACGAACGAATTATATCAAAAGAAAGCCTAACCACCCTTTTGCCAAAGCTTTTAGCTCGTAGCGTCAGCAAACGAGTAATTGTCAGTTCTGAAGAAAAGGTGCGCTATGACGATGTGGTCCAGATTTTAGATTTGGCAAAACAGTCGGGTGCGGCTAACCTTTGTTTGTTACGTCAAAGAAAAAAATGAAAAATAAAGCAGTAATTGATATTCTACCACTGGCTTGTGTTGGTTTGCTTTTGGTAGTAATGATGATTATGACCGCACCGATGGTCATGTCCCATAATAATACGCCAGTAAACGTGCCACAGACTAACACCGCCGAGCGCAAAGTCGAGGAAGACATTATAATCACATTAACTAAAGAAGGGGCGTTATATCTTAATGACCAACCAATCAACCGGTCTGAACTGGAAGAGAAGTTGGAGGATTTGGTTGACCGAGACCAATATTGTCTGGTTGTGGTGCGAGCGGATAAAGATGTCTTTCATAAAGAAGTACTAGATCTGTTAGCGATTGCCAAGCAAGCCGGTGCAACCAGGATTGCTTGTGCAACAAAAAAGAAAAAAGGATAAATGCCAAATATCGAAAATAATAAAACCCAGCAAATGGAATTGGTGCTTGATAATGATAGCCAAAAGATTGACCGAAGAATCGATTATGCCGTCATATTCTCGGTCATCCTCCATATCTTTTTGTTTTTCCTATTTTCGAGAGCCCGGATGGTTGAGCGTAATTACGACGATATAAAACAGATTACATTTATTGACCAGACTTATCGACCAGAGGTCGCGAAAATTTTGACTAAGGTTAAACCAGGAACTGATTTCGGACGGGAAAGAGGCGTTAAGCCGGCAACTCCGACCATCGTTTCGACACAAGAACCAATTAATCAAGAGGCAGAGATTGATTTATCTGACCGATTAGACCGAAGCCAGGCAGTGATTGATTTAAATCGTTATGAAATTGAACGTAGTGGTGAACAACTCGATGTGATTAGAATCGGTAATCAAGCGAACGGAACTCAAAAAACAATCGATGAGATTCTTTTAGAAAATCCGGTTGCATTGTCACGAGGTTTATCCAGAGGCTCTGGTATGCCCGGGCTTGCTGGCTATCCAGGAGTTGCGGTACCAGAAGAACCTGAGATCAAAATTGAGCACCGTTCATTAGAAAAACCAAGAAAGCAAATATTACCTAAAACGGAACCGCCAAAAATGGAAGTATCAGAAATGATGACGGCACCGGTAGAACTCGGAACAAATATTTCGATAGCCGGACCAATTTCAGGACGAAAAATTCTATCCAAATATTTACCACAATATCCGGATTGGGCACTCAAGCGTGGAATATCGGGAACCGTAATAATCAGACTATGGGTTATGCCAGATGGTACAATTAAGGAGACGATGACGATTGAACAAAGTTCTGGTTATCCGGAACTTGACCAATTGGTCATCCGAGCCCTAAGGCGCTGGTTGTTTGCACCATTGGATAAGGATGTGCTGCAAGAAGTGCAGTGGGGGGTAATAACTTTTAGATTTTGTTTAACTTAATATGCCAATACTTTTAATCGTTCTCTTAATATTCACTCAAACTCTAGCTAAAGGAGTTGAGTCGTCAAAAAAACAACGATCAATTAAAGGCGCTTCAGAGACTAAAAAGACAGTTGGTGAAGTAAAGTCAACACAAAATGAGGCACAATCGAATAAAACTAACGCTGCGCATGATATCGGCGAAGAGATAATCTCTGGTCAAGCACAGCTGCAGATTGATGATCAGAAGATATACACGACACCTCTAATTGACCCATTTGGGCCATTAAACGATTTGCTGAAATCGGACCTTTATGTGTTTGATAATAAACTCTATGAAGATATTGATAAATTAACGATTCCTAATCAACTTTTGCATTCCAGCTATCTTCGATTACCGGTGGAACAGGAATTCATTAAGGGCGATGTTTTGGTCTTCTTGCCCAAATTCGAGACAAAAGTTGCCAAATGGGAATTAATCATTTCCAATTCTTTGGGTGAGACAGTGAGGAAATTGTCGGGCAGTGGCGACCCGGCCGCTTTGATTTCCTGGGATGGCAGAACGGATAATGGTGAGATGGTTATAACCGGCGAGGTTTATAATTTTACTTTTTACGCTTACGACGCTTTAGGCAATCAGACCCGCATTACAGGCAAACCGCAGCGGATTTCAGGCATCGTCTACCAGGGCAAAATGGAATGGATAATTACGATTGCCGGCGACATATTATTTGCTCGCAGTACTGCCGAATACGTCGAGGGCGCGCGACATCGAATTGAAGAAGCAATAAACCTCATCAAGGAAAAATTTAAAAGCGAGTTAGTAGTCTACGTTTATACTGAGAACGAATTGCTTTCAACCGCACGTTGTGATATATTTAAGAAAGAAATCTTAAGCCGAATGGTCTTACCAAAAGAAGCACTGGCAATTGTCCCGAGATTCATTCCCGGACTTCAACCCAAATACTCTAAGATCGAAATTCACATCCGTTAGCAGTAGGTTCAGTCTAGAATTTTCTGCTTTGTTAGGTAGCGAATAGCCAATGGCTATTCGCTATTGACAAATCCACTTATTCTATAGAATATAGATTGTTATATGGGAGAAAATCTGGACTCTAATCCGAATGCTGCGACACCGACTTTTTATCTTAAATCTTATGGTTGCCAAATGAACTTTTACGAAGCCGGTGTGGTAAAGGAAATACTTGAGGCTAAAGGCTATATCGAGACGAAAGACGAGAATAAGGCAGATGTTGTTTTGCTTTTGACCTGTGCGGTAAGAAATCACGCTGAAGCTCGGGCATTGGGTAGATTGTCCAGTTTAAAAAGAAAAGGAAACAACAACGGTCCAATAATCGGTGTTCTTGGCTGCATGGCGCAAAATCGGAAACAGACTTTGGCAACTCGATTTGGTGCTGACCTCGTAGTTGGACCAGATGGTTATCGGGATTTACCCGACCTCATAAGTAAATTCCGGGGGAAACAAATACCTCAGGTTTGTTTCGAGCTTAATCAAGAGTGTTATGAGGGTATCTATCCAAAGCCGCCGGGGGTGGATAAGGTCACCGGTTTGGTTTCAATAATGCGGGGTTGCAATAATT
>JAOUPE010000024.1 GCA_029880025.1 Caldifarciminota bacterium | reverse complement strand
AGAATAACCATTCAATGCAATTTAAAAATTCTATCTACTATTCCCTTTTTTTCGTCTTTTTCCCTAAAAATAATAATCTACTTCTTTTACTGGTCATTAAAGAATCTCTTTTAAATTTTTCAATTTTACAGACTTACGATATTGACCTTTAGTTTAACTTTCTTCTACATATCGACGAAGTCGATTCTCTTCGGATTTCTTCGGATTCTTATTCAGAAAAGAATTGCGCTTCGCTTCATTCTTTGCAGTATAAGGATGTTGATTGACTTTAGATTGTTTGTCTTTATAATATAATTTAATATCTGGATGGACGTTGCAATAAAGATTGAAGCTCTTAGCAAGTATTACCGAACTGGTTTTTTCACTAAGAAAATTAAGGCATTAGAAGGTCTGAACTTAGAAGTAAAGACCGGTGAAATATTTGGATTTTTGGGGCCAAATGGCTCAGGCAAAACTACAACCATAAAAATTCTTCTGGGATTAACCAGACCAAAGCATGGGATGGCTTGGGTCTTGAATCGCCCACCAGCACATATTGAAACCAGAGAACGAATCGGGTATTTACCGGAAGTCCCATACTTCTATGAATACCTTACTGCAGAAGAGTTCTTAAATTTCTGTGCCCAACTACATAATTTAGGGAACAAAACCAAGGATTCGATTGAAAAGAATCTTGCCCTGGTTCGGCTTGAGAAGGCAAGGAAAGTTCAGCTTCGACATTTTTCCCGTGGTATGCTACAACGAATCGGTATTGCCCAGGCATTGATTTCCGACCCAGAGGTCGTGCTTCTTGATGAACCGGTGGGTGGACTTGACCCGATTGGCAGAAAAGAGATAAGAGAAGTGATCATTGGTTTGAAAAAACAGGGGAAGACAATATTTTTCTCCAGTCACATCTTATCCGACGTCGAGATGCTATGTGACCGAGTCGGTATACTAATCGCTGGAAGATTAGTTACGGTTGGGGCGTTGAACGAAATCATTTCGGAATCGATTGAAAGTATTGAGGTTACGATAAAAGGTTTAACACCAGATGCCGTTAGTCGGTTGCAAAGGAATTCAAACAAGACCTTTGTGGCAGAAAATAAGGTCGTCTTTTCCGTAAGTAATGAAGATGAGGCAGGTTTCTTATTAGAAAAAGCAAGGGAATTGGGTGGCACCCTCGTTTCTTTGGTTCCTAGGCGCAGGACATTAGAGGACCATTTCATCCGTGAAGTTTCAAAAAATATGAATCATGACGAAATTACTGGCAATCATTGAAAATACCTTTAAAGAAGCTACCCGCGACCGGCTTCTGATTGCGCTGCTAGTCATCGGTTTTCTCTCAATCGGCTCAGCCAAGATTTTGAAGCCTCTGGCGTTAGGTGAAGAGGCAAAGGTAATTAAAGATTTAGGATTGGCGACGATTACATTTACCGCAGTACTGGTTGCGATTTTAGTTGGTGGCAGGTTGGTTTATAAAGAGATTGAAAAACGCACAATCTACATAATGCTTGCGAAGCCGGTTCACCGCTATCAATTCGTCATCGGCAAATATTTCGGTTTGTTACTCGTCATATTTTTTACTATGACGGTATTGACCGGTGGCTTATACTTAATGCTCTACATCTCTGGGATCCAGGCGACTTATAGACTGCTTTTGGCGATTATGATGAGTTTTTTTGAACTTTCAATTATCACTTCCTTGGCACTCTTCTTCTCAACTTTTGCCACCCCAATAACCGCATCTCTTTTCACCTTTATCGTCTATTTTATCAGCAACTTCACCCGAGATTTAAAAGCCCTGGCTCAAATTTCACCATCGCTGGTCGTTAAATTTTTGTCTAATTTCTTCTACTACCTGTTACCCAATTTATCAAATTTTAATATTCGGGGTCTGGTTGTCCATAATGCGATTATAAATTTTTCTACAATTTCACTTTCGATTATTTATGCGATAATTTATTCCGCTTTAGTGCTTTTCCTTGCTATAGTCATTTTTCATAGAAAAGAATTTTAAGAATCGATTATTCAAAAGAAATGATTAAAACAGGGACTTTTAAGGGACTTGAACTTCAGAACATCGGAACTTTAAGTCTCCTATCAGCCTCGTCTGAGTCCCTATGAAAATTACAGGTAATGGTTATTAAAAAAAATATTCGAACCGCGTATATAGGGGTATTGGGTATCGTCATCATAATTTTAGGATGGACTTCTCTATATTTTCTCCAGCGCAGTATCGAACGTTCTTATCGGCGGGGATTACGAGAAAGATTGGCAGCCGAGATGATGTATTTCCCTTCCGGGAAATTCCTGAAACCGGCTTTCATTGAATATCAAGATTTGGGTGCCGACTTAGTCTGGCTACGGGCGATTCAGTATTACGGTCATCATCTGGTGACCGATAGAAAATTCGAATGGCTGGGACACATTTTTGAGGTTCTTACTCGACTCGACCCATTTTTCATTGGTGCCTACCATTTTGGTGCAATCACTCTTGCCTGGGATGCACGCCAGCCAAAAACTGCTATCGCCTTGCTTCGCCGAGGACTAAAAGATAATCCAATGAATTGGCGATTGCCATTTGATATTGGCTTTATATATTATATGATTGTTGATGATTATGACCTTGCCGGCTACTACTTTTTGATTGCGTCAAAACTTCCGGAAGCTTGGAATGTTTTACCACGATGGGCAGCTTTTGCCTACGCTCGTGCTGGCAAGCGTGAAGTGAGTCGTCAAATTTGGACTGATATGTATAATGAAACCAATAACCCGGCATTGAAAGCAGTTGCCGAGCGTAATCTCGCTTTGCTTCAAACTGAGGAAGATATTGAAGTGCTCCAGGCTGCGGTTAAAAAATATCGTACGGCTTATGGTAGGTATCCCCAACGGCTTTCCGAGCTTCTAAAAACCGGATTTATAAAAAAACTGCCTAAGGATCCTTGGGGCGGTTCATATGTTATTAAAGACAGTATTGTCTTAAGTCCCAGGGCGAAACGATTGAAGAAAAGTCTAATTTTTAAATAAAAAATAGACCCAGTTTTTAATCACCGAGTATTTTAACTATGAGCTTTCTTCTTCTCGGACCGTCGAATTCGCAGAAGAAAATACCCTGCCAGGTACCAAATAGAATTTTCCCTTCCTCAAAGAAAACAGTCCTTGAAGAACCGACAATTGCTGCTTTGATATGGGCATCGGCATTACCTTCAGTATGGGAGTAATGAGCACTATGCGGGACTAAGCGATTAAGTGTCGTGACAATGTCTTCGCAGACACTCGGGTCATAATTCTCATTAATCGTAACCGCCGCCGTAGTGTGCGGCACATAAATTATGCAGGTGCCAGAACGAACCCCGCTTTTTTTGATGGCGTTTCTTATCGCTTCGGTTATATCTACTAGTTCGGTTCGGGAATGGGTTGATATTTCGATCGGATAAAGCATAAACGAATATTACTTCAAGATTCAGTGCTGTCAACAGTAGTATCTAATTAGTTGACAGAGATGATTATAAAAGATATAATGAAAAACTATGGAAAATTGGGCTTCACTTTTAAAAGAAATTGCTAAAAAAGCCAGAATTATTGCTAAAAGACTTGAATCATTTAAAAAAATTAAGGAACAGCCGGTTGCCAATATTCATATTTTAGAGAAAAGCCTAAATGCTGTTAAAAAAGTGTTAAATACTTTTCCTGATTCGGGAATCAAATCCGGTCTTTTAAAATGGGCTGAAGAAGAAGCTGATTTTATCAAAAAGACAAAAGAAGAATTTCGATTTCAATTCGGTAATCAATTAAAAGAACTATTAGAAAAAGATGGGTTAACGCTAAAAGGTCAAATGCCATTATTAAGAACAGGATTTTATACTCTTAAATTTAATTTCGATTTAGGATTCGCTTCGTTCTACTGGGGACCGGAAATCCAGATAATAAAAGCCAAGATTCCGCTTTCGGTCCAGGAGATTTATAAAACTCTCTATAAATTTAATGAGCAGATTAAAAAAAGAACACTTCCACCGCACGATTTTCTCAAAAATCTGCACCAAGCTTACCACCGTTTTATCTCATTTAATAATATCACAAATGGCAATAAGGTTTTGTTGATTGATTTACTTTCTGAACTGGTTCTAATTTCTCAACCCGCATCTTTTCGGGCTGACCCGTCAAAAGAAACATTCCGTGAATATTCACGAATCCAATTCAGTTACGATTTATATAACCTAAAGAAAAGCGAAAAATTTGAAGTCGGTAAAAATAAATTACGACTCTCAGTTGCAACATTTGATGCTACGACCGATAAGACCAAATCACTCTGGGTGCCAGATAATGAAAACGGTGACGGTACTTATTATTCCTATATCGCATTCGAGGAGAAAAAAGAATGATTGAACCGAATTTTGCCCGAGCCATAATCAATAAATTGGGTAGCACCGGTACCCCGCCTGAATTCGGCATCGAAACTTTTACGATTGGCTTGGAAAAGCATCTGTCGATTATTGAGGATGAATATCTCAAAGGTATTCTCAAATATAACCTCTCTTCATTCAAATTAATCACTGGCAACTATGGCGGCGGCAAAACCCATTTTCTCTATTCGGTGCGCAATCTGGCATTTAAGCATGATTTTGTCGTTGTCTATGTCAGTCTTAACCCGACCGAATGTCCGTTTGACAAACTCGAACTGGTTTATAAGCAAATTGTGATTAACCTGACACCACCGGTTAGTGAAGAAGAGCTGACTAAACCCTGGGAAAAAGGAATTGAGAGCCTATTGCATCGCTGGTACAAAGATAGTAAAGCCAAGGTGGAACAGGTCAATTCTATGCATGAATACTTAAGAACAATCAAAGGCACCGAAAGTACCAGTTTTTTGAATGCGGTTAAAGGTGCTTTTACCAGTATCATCGCGGAAGACGATGAAGGTTTTGAATCGGTCCTGCAATGGCTTAAAGGTGAAGAGGTCGGTCGGGATGTTCGGGCAAGATATCGAATATCAGAAAGAATTGATAAGGCAACCGCATTCCGAATCATTCGCTCCCTTGCCCAGTGGATTCATGCGATTGGCTATTCTGGTTTAATCTTGCTCTTTGACGAAGCGGAACGGGGCATGAGTATATCATCATCCAAGGATAAACGTCGTGCCCTGGACAATCTGCGCCAGATTCTTGATGAGTGTGGTAATAGCCGTTTACCCGGGGTTATGTTTTTTTATGCGATTCCGGATGAAAACCTTTTACTCGATGGCAGCGGTGGGGTTTATGAGGCATTGAAACAGAGGTTGCGCAGCACTTTGTCCGAGACTAACCCGGTTGGAGTGAAAATCGACCTTGAGGAATTGGGAATCGAACCTGCCCAATTCCTGAAAGCACTTGGTTTAAGACTCGCTGGACTATTTGAATCCGCTTATGGTTTTGAATTTAATCGCAGTGTATTGGAAAAGACCATTTCTAACTTATCCGACTTGGCATTATCGGCTTTTGCTTATGATGTGAGTTATCGTCGACTCTTTGTTATCGGAACAATCGAAGCCTTCCACCGGATCCGAAAAGAACCAGCCAAATCAATTGAGCGCAAGGATGCTGAGAGTATCCTTAGAGTCACAACCCAGAAATTGACCGAAGAGTCAAAAGCCGAGGTGGAAAGCGAAGAGTTTTAGGACAGGGTTGTTTTTTTGAGTCTTGGTAAGCAGATTTTTTAATTTCATAAATTTATACAATAGCTATATTAATTATGTCTGATACTACCGCCACTTGCGTATCCCATCCGGTATTTGGTGAAGGTGAAGTATTGGACTATCGCTGGCGAAGAACTGAAGTTCTGGTTAAATTTAAGAGTGGGTTAAGACTCTGGATACCGGTGAGTCGGGTGATGCCGGTAGCTCATGAAGAGAAGCCAATATCAGAAATCAGTGCGCGCCGGATGATTGAGGCATTTCGGATGGGAATCGTGCCACACCAGGATGTCGAGGATTTTACTTTTGGTCGTGATTCAGAAATTGAAAAAATACTCAGTGGTCTTAATAATCTTAAACAGGGCAAAGGCGGGGTATTTTTAATCGAAGGCGAATACGGGTCAGGCAAAACCCATCTTTTGGAATACATCCACCATCAGGCATTGAAGATGAATATGGTGACAACGCGCTGTGAATTCGACCCAAGAGAAGTAGCCCCGAATCGTCCAAAACGGGTCTGGCGAGAAATTGTTCACAATCTGCGCTTTATCAACCAGGACCATGAAAATTCGTTCCGGGATTTATTACGTAAAGCATCCGAATTATCAATTCCGGAACACTGCTTTTATACACCACTTTTAGCGAAATTGAAGCGACTGGATGAATCGAATTTAATGGCCGAGGTCTTCTGGCAATGGATTGAAGGCGAGAGTACAAAAGAATATGCGGTCGAATACCGAAGCCCTTATCGAATAAGGGGTGGTTACCGCATCCCCGCCCTCTATGATTTTTCGACGGCAGCCGATTTCTACTGCTATAATATCAGCGGCTTGAGTTATATTGCCCAAAAACTCGAACTTCATGGACTGGTGGTTCTAATTGATGAGGCAGAGACCGTAACTCATCTCTGGGACATCATCGCCTTCACCCGCGGCATGAATTTCTTAGAAGGTCTGATTCGCACCGCGCTCGATGACCCCGAACTAAAAAAAATTGATAGCCGGTTGATTCACAATCAAGTGCGACCCACCCCGTATATTTATCAAGACTCCTATATCCTGTTAGTGATTGCAACGACTCCAATGCCTTACGATTATACATATATTAAACTGACTAATTTCATTAAGCACCGTCTTAGTCTTGTCCAACTTAAAGAAAAGGCGCTGATTGAGGCATTTAATCGGTTGACCTTGGTCTACAGTCGTGCCTATCCCGGTTTTATTCTGAACGATTCCGAAAAGAAACAATTTTTTGTCAACGCCTTAAAGAAAAAGGATGAAGGGATAAGATTTTTCATCAAATATTGTGTCGAAGTCCTCGATTTAATTCGACTGCGGCAATTGGGAGTCATTAAGAAGATTAGTAATTAATCTAAAAACTAACAAGCAATAATTAAAAATGACCGAAGCCGAGACAAAGCAAGCCTTAAGACGCACCTGGATTCCGTTTTTCAGTCGCTTTGGTCGATTAACTAAAGTTCAAATCGAGACGATTCCAAAAATTCTCACTGGCGAGAATGTCGTTGTCATTTCGCCGGCGGCGACCGGCAAAACCGAGGCAGTAGTGGCACCAGTGATTGAAAACTTATTACCTGACAAGCTGAATCAATTTTCTATACTCTACATTTCACCAACCCGTGCATTGGTCAATGACCTTAACCGTCGGCTTTCTTCACCGATAGATTATCTCAAGTTAAGTTTAGAAATCGATTTAGCCCGTAAAACTGGTGATCGACCAAAATTTGATACCAAACGACCGCCGTTTTTGCTTCTCACCACACCCGAATCTTTTGACTCGCTGCTGTGCCGATTTCCTAAAGTTTTTACCCAGCTCTCGGCGGTGATATTGGATGAATTACACCTATTGGATAATAACCCGCGTGGCGACCAGCTCAGAATCCTTTTAACCCGATTACGTCGGATTAATCAAAATCTTAGATACTATGCCCTATCGGCAACGATTGATGATTTGAAGATTGGCGAGCGTTATTTTCCAAATCCCAATGTAGTATTTGTCCAAACCGAAAGAGAAATTGAAAATATTTTAATTCCTCATTCCAAAAATTTTGTTGATATAATCTTCCGTCATTTACAAGAACGCGAATTGCATAAGATTCTTTGTTTTTTCAATGCCCGTAGTTATGCTGAATCTTATGCCAAGATTTTTGACCGTCCACCGTTTCGCGGCAAGGTCTGGGTGCATCATGCCAGTTTGACCAAAAAAGAACGGGAAAGAATTGAACAACTGATGACCCAAGAGAAATATGGAATTCTTTGTGCTACCTCGACTCTGGAATTAGGCATTGACATCGGTGATGTTGATGGCGTGGTGCTTTTTCGACCGCCGTTCAATGTCAGCTCACTCCTGCAACGCATCGGTCGGGGCAATCGTCGAAAACAATATTATCTTTTTGCGATTGGAGTCTATGATAACCCTTGGGAGAAATTTCTGTTTGAGCTATTCTTTGACTGTGCCAAAAAAGGACAATTATTCGAAAAGCGCTATAACCCTTGCCTCTCGGTAATACCCCAGCAAATTTTCTCTTATCTTTTTCAGCGTCGAAGGATTGGGACTACTTTTGATTCGATGCTTCGGGTCATAAAGCCTATGTATGAAAACGAAGAAAACATTCAATCCATATTTCAGAATTTATTGAGCGATGGTTCATTGACTACACCAAGAACCGGTGTTTACTTTCTCACCCCAAAATTGGAAAAAAAAGTTGCCTATGGCAAAATTCACTCTAATATTCAAGAGAAGAGTTTTGGCAATTATGATGTTTATGATATCGGTACTGGGACCCATATCGGCAAAATATTCTATCTTTCCAAACGGTTTATCCTTGGTGGCAGAAGCTGGGAAATGGTAGAAAAACAAGAAAAAGAGAAAAAGGTCTTCGCCCAAAGAATTGGCGAAGCGGATGGCACAACTAAACTGTTTGAAGGAACCGGCACCGGTGGTTATTATTATCAGTTGGCAACAGTTATTAAACAAAAGTTCTTTCCCGATTTGAAACCGGACGAGTTCCCGTATTTTTTTGATGCTGGTAATATCTATATTATTCATTTTTTAGGTATGTTATACGGATATATTCTTAGTGAAGCTTTCAATCGTGTCGAAATTCCGATGATTGATATTGAGGGCAAGATTTTCTCGATGCGCGCCAAGAAAGCAACCGTGATTAGAGACTTGGGGTTAACAAGCGATTTCAAACCAAATAATAGCCAATATTTACCCTTCCCGATTCCTGATGAAAATGCGATTCGCTCGGTGATAAAAGAGAATATATTTCAGTTTGAAGACAATTTAGGCTCCGGCGCATTCTTTCGAAGTTTACCCGAGGATTTACAAATCGAAGACCATTGTTTAACATTAGATATCGGTGGTTTGTTGAATTATTTAAACCAGCTCAGATTAGTTGAGCTTTCGCCGGACAAATGTCTGAAAGCATTGACCGGATACATAAGAGGAATATAAAATATTAAAAATTAAAAACACAAACTCTAAAATGCAAAAACTTCATGCAGGAGCGGGTTTCTGTCCGGTTATCGAGCTCGGAAGGGTTCTTCTACATTTTTTTCTGTTTTTAATATGTGTTTTTAATTTCCCTTCTGTGTAATATGAAAACAGTTCTAATCGTCGCTTATTATACCCCACCTTTAGGTATGAGTGGTGTGATGCGGGTAACGAAATTATCGAAGTTTTTACCCGAATTTGGCTGGCAGCCAGTAATCTTAACGGTCAAACCAATCAGCTATTACCATTATGACCCAGATTTGCTTAATGACTTGAAAGAAATCAAAATCTATCGCAGCGAGAGCCTTGACCCGGCACGGATTCTATACTTTTTCCAGAAAGATGTAGCGCCGAGGTTTATCCTCGGCAAAGAGTCGGTGCCAAGCCCCAACGCTACCGATGTCTCTGCGGTTAAAATTCCATGGTTTCTGCGATTAAAAGGAACCGGGCCGTCATTTATTAACTATATATTTTTCCCAGATGCCAAAGCTTTTTGGATACCATTTGCTTACGGGTTAGGCAAAAAGGTAATTGAACAAGAAAAACCCTCTCTGATTTTTGCTACCGCACCACCTTATAGTGCTTTATTGTTAGGTGTCTATTTAAAACAATTCAGTAATCTTCCTTTGGTTAGTGATTTTCGTGACCCCTATCCGACTGGTTTAGTTCCACCACCAATTCATTTTCGCTATCCAGTTCAAAAATTACGCCGCTATATTCTTAAAAATTCCGATGCGGTGGTTGCAGTAAACCAGGGAACTGCTCAGAAACTGGAAAAACCTGCAACGATAATTGAAAACGGCTATGACCCGACTGAATTCGATGACCGTGGACCATCGACCATGGACAGCGGTCAATGGAACCAGATTCTCTACGCCGGCAATATCTGGGAAAACGAAAAAGAGTTATTTACCTTCTTAGAATCAGTTAAAGACATTAAAAATCTAAAAACACTTATTGCCGGTCGAGCTTCACCTGATTGTTTATCTCGACTCAAGACTTTCATTAATGTCGAATACTTGGGTACATTACCACACCAAGAGGTGACGAATTTAATGAAAAGTGTAGATATTCTTCTTTATCTAACCAAACCCAATCAACCAGTGGGATTGAAATTATATGAGTATTTTGGTGCTGGCAAACCAATTTTAGCAGTCTGTGAAGGTTGTAACGAGGCAACTCGTTTAATAGAACACCATAATGTCGGATTAAGTTCAGACCTTGAGCCCGAAGAAATAAGTTCTACGATATTAGAGATTATAGACCAAAAAGATAATTTTACTAACCAGCCGATTGAGTGGTTCAGCCGTAAAAATCAAGCCCAGCGTTTGGCTAAATTATTTGATCAATTAAACCGAAAACTATCTAATAGTTAATGGATTTTTATAAGTATCATGCATTAGGAAATGATTATATCGTAATCGACCCGCAGAAGACTAAAATCGAACTTAATCCGGAAAGAATTAAATTAATCTGCCATCGAAATTTTGGAGTCGGTTCAGACGGAATCCTTTCTGGTCCGATTATTGAAGAAGATAAAATTAAATTTCGGATTTTTAACCCGGATGGCAGCGAGGCAGAAAAAAGTGGTAATGGGATAAGAATATTCGCTAAATATCTTTATGATTCTAAAATTATTACTCAAAAGAAATTTAAATTGCATACCTTAAGCGGCGAAGTAGCAGTCGAAATATTAAATGACGACGCAACTTTGATTAAAATTGATATGGGAACCGTAACTTTTAAAAGTGTGAGTGAACTGCTAAAAATTAATGACCGGGAATATAATATAACTTGTCTTTCCATCGGAAATCCCCATTGTGTTATTCCCTTAGAAGAAATATCTGAGGAACTTATCAAAGAAATCGGACCAAAAGTCGAAAATCATCCCTTATTTCCAAATCGAATCAATGTGCAGCTATTGAAAGTAATCGACCGACAAAATATTAAAATTGAAATCTGGGAAAGAGGAACTGGTTATACTTTAGCATCCGGCAGCAGCAGTTGTGCGGCAGCAAGTGTGGCAAATAAATTGGGTTTAGTGGATAGAGATATCAAGGTTCTTATGCCGGGAGGAATGATAAGGGTTGAAATTGATGAAAAGAATCATGTTCATATGACTGGTCAGGTATCGAGTGTTGCAGAAGGAAATTTCTCCCAAGAATTGCGGAAAAATTTGAGGCAAAATCCACCTACTAACCTGCTCCCTAGATAGCCCCTAAGCCACCCCGATACAAATATCAAAAATTATCTAATTTTTTCAGACCAGTAACGAGCCCCCTAAGCCGCCCCCTAGGCTACCCCGTAGTTAAATTCTTAAGTCGCTCTCAAAATAGTTTTCAACTTAGCTTCTATAACTAATCCTTTAGGAATCTCAGGTTCTGATTAATCATCCA
>JAOUPE010000257.1 GCA_029880025.1 Caldifarciminota bacterium | reverse complement strand
ATTTCTCCAAAAAAGGTTTAAATTCTATAAAGCGGTTTCTTCTGACAGCAGGTTTTTTAGCGTTACTTATAATTACAGTGGCTAATGGTGAAATAGTTAAACACAGAAATAGATGCTTAGTCCGAATCTTTCACATTGTCATAACGATGATGAAAGAACTGATTTATGAGCATGGGAACTATACCCAAAATGGCTAAAAAGGAGGATTGATATGAAATATTTGATTCCCTTACTATTAGTTGTATCGGTGTTGCTGGCGCAGGAGACACCGAAAACCGTTGTTTTCTCTTTTACTACGGTTGGTGTTGACGAGGCAAGTGGTAAAACTGCTACTTCAATATTCCGTACCGAACTTGCTAACACCGGTAAGTTTGCCGTGATCGAGTCCGACGTAATCAAGACAACACTCGGCAATGATGATCCGGTGGAAAGCAGTGCAATAGCATCAGAGAAAGCTAATAAATTAGGTGCAGTTAAAGCGGTTATTGGTTCGCTAAGCAAACTGGGCGCACAAACATTGATTGAAGTAAAACTAATTGATGTAGCTACTGCAACTGTAGAATTTAGCGATAGGGTAGGAACAACTACCGGAGCTGATATTGATGTAATCCTTTCACGTCTGGCTAAAGGTGTAGCTAAACGGAAGAAGACTGAAGCCACGGCAGAAGTAGGCATGATTACTGAGAAAGAAGCGGCGGAGCCGACAAGACGGGCGAGTTTTTGGTCTGGTGGAGCAAAAATTGGCTACTTCTTCCCGCTGGGAGGATTTGGTGATAATCCAGGATCACTAATTGGAGGTTCCATTGTAGGGTTGTATGAGACCCCTGGTTTCATGGCTGAGGCTGCCTATTCTACTTTTTCCCTTACTGGAAACGCTTCTTTTTGGACATTTGGTTTCTCTGCCTTCAAGTTGCTGTCCAAGACTGATGTTTGCCCATACTTGGGTGGCGGTGTTGGACTGGGTATGGTTTCTGGGGATTATCCTGAATCATATTTGCTTAATATTGGACTTGGCCCAGTTGTGAATTTTGGTGGAGGTTATATGTTTTTGCGCACCTACGATTTTCGGTTTGTTGTAGACTTACGCTACTACTTAGCGTTCTGTGATGTAAAGAGTGGGTGGGATGAACGACAGCTATCTTCTTTCCAACATGGTCCTTCAATCAGTGTCGGTTTACTATACAAACGGAGTAAGACCGATGGCGCCCGAGGATGTTGCTGCGTGTTTGGCTTTTGAGATACAAAGGAGTTACTCAAAACCAAGCAAAGTAGCACGGGTAGTTGTTATGCCTAAAGAAGGGACTTTATAGTTTCAAAATAAATTGTTAGATTTATTTTACAAGTTGAAATTTAAAAAACGGAATTTGTTTCATCGGTTTTTTAAAATGAACGCTGTTTAAATTTTTCATACAAGTTTTCTGTAAATCCGAGACGATTAAGAAATTTATCAATCCCTTACATTCACCTATTTTCGATTGAAATGTAGTTATTTTGTATTAAGGCGATGGAATTGACGGAAAGATTTTTTGTCTTTCTTCCTCGGACATTTTTTCGTAATGGGAGAATTGCATCGAACTCGATGCCCGTCCTTGAGTTAATGAACGTAAAGTTGTAGTGTAACCAAATGTAGCGGCTAAAGGAACCAGTGCTTTAATTATCCGATGCCCTTTTACTGTTTCCATACGGGTTACTTTGCCATTACGGGCAGTAATATCACCGATAACATTACCCAAATAATCCTCAGGAGTTACAACTTCCAAATCCATAATCGGTTCCATTAAGGTCGGCGCTGCTTTCATAAAACCCTTGCGAAATGCAATGCTGGCAGCCATGCGAAAATCAATATCAGAAGAATCTACTTCGTGAAACGCACCATCAATGATGTGCACCCGGATGTTCACTATCTGATAACCAGATAAAACTCCGGCTTCGATATTCTCCTCAATACCTTGTCTGATGCCGGGAATAAAGTCCTTGGGAATTGTTCCTTCTTTGATTTCATTGTAGATTTCTATACCTTTGGCAATCGGTTGTAACTTTAGTTTAACAACACCATAGTGCCCTTTGCCGCCAGTCTGTCGAATGAAGCGACCCTCAGCCGAAGCTTCAGCGGTAATTGTTTCACGATATGAAACCTGAGGTTTACCAACACGACAGGAGACACCAAATTCTCGTTTTAAACGGTCGATTAAGATATCTAAATGGAGTTCGCCCATCCCGGAGATTATTCTTTCACTGGTTTCAGGGTCGGTCTTTACTTTGAAGGTCGGGTCTTCGATTGCCAACAATCCCAGAGACTGATTTAGCTTTGGTTCGTCGGCTTTGCTTTTTGGCTCGACCGCAACAAAGACGACTGGTTCTGGAAATTCCATTGGCTCAAAGGCAATGGGATGGGCAATGTTGGCTAAAGTATAACCAGTTTTTACATCTTTTAGACCAACTACTGCACCGATTTCACCAGCCGAAAGTTTTTCAACTTCTTCTTTGCGATTAGCATGGAGTAATAATATTTTCTGGATTCGAACTCTTTCCATAGGCGGAATGACCAACACGGAATCACCTTGGCGGATTTTTCCAGAATAGACCCGTAAATAGGATAAGAGACCACGGTGCGGGTCATTGGCAATCTTAAAGATTAACCCGGAAAAAGGAAGTCTTGGGTCAGCCAGGCGTTTTTCTTCAGATTTGGTTTTAGGATGAATACCAATTGCCGGTAAGACATCGAGCGGTGAAGGCAGGTAATCGATTACCGCATCGAGCAATTTCTGGATTCCTTTGTTCTTTAATGCACTGCCACAGAGCACCGGGACTAATTTAATGGCTAAGGTTCCTTTACGTAAGGCGCGGCGAATATCATCGACCGTAATCGCTTCGCCGGCTAAATATTTTCTTAACAATTCCTCATCAAAATCAGATACTACTTCAATCAATCGTTCACGATATTCTTTTAACAGACCCTTTTTCTCATCGGGCACCGGAATCTGTTTGCGCTCGACGCCTAAGGTTTCATCCAGCCAGATATAGGCGTTTTCCTCGATTACATCAATTACTCCTTTAAAATCGTCTTCCGAACCTAAAGGGAGTTGAATCGGGACTGGTTTTTGTTTGAATTTTTCTTCCATCATCCTGACAATGCGAAAGAAGTCGGAACCGATTCGGTCCAGTTTATTGACAAAAGCGATTCTTGGAACATGGTATTTGTCAGCCTGATGCCAGACGGTTTCGGATTGAGGCTCGA
>JAOUPE010000256.1 GCA_029880025.1 Caldifarciminota bacterium | reverse complement strand
TCCTGCAATCGTCTTTTTGATTCTTTTTGGATTGGTTGCCAGATAACAATAGGTACCGGTCATTTCTGGAACCCAGAGAAACCGGATAGAAAATTTTGGTTTTGCCAGTTGTTTGGTCTGAATCAGCTGATTCAAGGTTCGAGCAATTTCCAAAAGACAACCGCTGCCTGAAGCATTATCATTAGCACTGGGTTGAGGATGACACAAGTGAGCAACCAAAAGAATTTCTTTTTCGGTCTTGCCAGGAATCAAAGCCGAAACAACTTCAATCTTACCATTATAGAATCGGCTTTTGACCGAAGCCTTGACCTTTACCTTTTTGCCTTGTTTAATCATTGTGCGAATTCGTTCACCCTGTTTGGGCGCCAGAACAAACCCAAAGCATTTCCTATCATTCGGTCGCCACCAGAAGGAAGTATACTGGAGTGCATCTGGAATATCATACCTGCCTCGAATCTCAGGCACATCCAGGATACCATCATAGATAATACCGATTGCGCCGAACTCCTTTACTGCTAAATCATAGACTCTATCTATAGTTCCTTTGGTCATCACTATCTTACCTTTGAGATTCAATCCGCGATATTCTTCTCGATTCTCACCATCTTCCAATAATACTACTTCGTCAATTAATCCCTTCGCCGCAGCGCTGCGTTGAATTAGAGAAAGCTTATTTTCTTTGTAATCGGCTAAAGTTCTGTTCTCTGGTTCAAGAAGGGTTAACCTCGCATCGGTCGCTTCCCATTCCTGAGGGTTAAGCGAAACCCAAAAATAGGTCTTACCATCGCCGGGATAATTAAGAATTTTATTCGGCACGCCAAATTCAGTCAGTAAATTGGCGACAAATTTAGCCGCCGCACGAAATCCAGGTGATGATTGTATCCGATGGTATCTGATGATACCGGCAACGTAATCTTTTGCCCGAGTCCCGGAAAATGATTTTTGAATGGTTTCAACCAGACCTTTAATCATCAAATCTTCATTCTTTTCTTTACAATATTTTCGTAGAAGTTTTTTATTATCATCTCCCCTATTTCACCCGAACGTTCGAAATGAAATTGGGTTCCATAAAGTGGCAGCTTGGAATGCCGGATCGCTTCAATTCTGCAGGAATCGGATTCGGCTAATAGGAAAAATCCGGTTTGGGGAAGGGTTTCGGGCACAATAAATTCCTGATGGCTCTGATTAACGACAATTTCGTTTGGAATTCCCTTAAACAATTCGTCAGGCTCAAGTATCTTAACCGTTTCATAACCTTCGATTCTTTTACCCGATTTGATTCCAGCCCCAAACGCAAATGCCAGCATCTGATGCCCATAACAGATTCCGAGCGTGGGAATCTCAAGATTAACTAAAAATTCAGGATAGCGTTTGGGATAAATCCCTAAAGAAATCAGACCGGGTGAGCCAGAAAGAATGACCGCATCATAACCAAACAAGTTATAATCTTTATGGGCATTGACATCCTTTTCGACTTTGAACTCGCTGTGTTGGCTCACCAGTTTTACATAGGGTTCGATTTTCTTGTTGGCATTGGCATGATAACTATTAACGATTAAAGTCTTCATTTATAGGTTTGACCGGCGGCAATGCCAAGAGTTACTGCCAGGAGAATAAATTTATAGCCTTCAAGCATATTTAGCGATTTAAATCTTATCGTTCTGCCGTCAATCGGTTTGCTTCCTGGTATCATTGCTATTTCATGGGCACGGACCGTATCATTTAACTGCAACTCAATTTGACAGGGATAACGAAATTTAAACGGTTTAAAATGTTTAGATTTCAGCGCAGCCAGTTTTGCCTTAACCTGTATTTCCGCCCAAACATCTTTCGGGTGACGGGTAAGGGCAGCAAATCTCGAGCGGCTATATTTAGTAATCACGGTTTCAACCTCTTTGCCAAATGCTTTCTTTACACTGGCAATCAATTTATCATCACCCGAGACAAATCCTAACCGCACGCCAAAATGACCAGCCACCGCCGCATTAATCATCGCCTCATCCACTTCCTGGTCATTAATTTTAATTCGATAAAAAGTAGAAGAAGAATAGGTGTGGTCCATGGTTGAAGCAAGGCTACCGGCTTTGCTGTGGTAGCCAACATAGTAGAGCAAATCAAAGCTCTTATCAATCGTATCAATCATACTATAATTTCTTGGACTGCCCCGAACCACCATGACTCCGGCGGGTAAATCCTCAAACCACAAATCATGTCCTAAGCCATGGGCATCACAGATAACGATAGCACTTTTCGGGTAAGCCTGCCTAATCCCTTGAACCGCAGCCGATACTTCGCCGGCAATAAGTTTTCTGAACCGATTTGGTTCCTGTCTAAACTCTTCCCAGGAAACTGTGCCGCAAATTCCTTCGTAATCAACCGAAATAAAAAATTTCATATAATCAGTCCTTTATTTGTTATAGAGTATGGTAGCCGCAACCTTTAGGTTGCGATTCACCGTATTTCGCAGGCTAAAGCCTGCGACTACCAATTTTGGCTTCTGTGTTTTTTGTTTTCTAATATATTTCATTTCTTCTCAATATAAGCATAGGCGTCATGATTATGGATTGATTCATGACTCTCAACCTCGACACTGTACCAGACCACATTAGGATGCCCATCTAATTTTTCGGCAACGTTCCTTGCCACATCTTCGACATATACCGGATTATCATAGGCATGGTCGGTCACATATTTCTCATCCGCTCGTTTGAGTAAAGAATAGATTGGGCTTGAGGCACAATTCTCGACCAATTCGATTAAATCTTCAATCCAGAGAAAACCTTTGAATCGAGTTAGAACTCTTATTTCACCTCGCTGATTATGCGCACTCTTTTCCGCAATCTCTTTCGAGCAGGGGCAGAGTGTTAATATTGGTACGGAAACTCCTAACAGGAGTCGAATCTTATCGGTCAAGGCGCCGTTGAAATGACATCGATATTCCATTAAGCCGGAAGCTTTGGTAACCGGTGCTTGCTTCTCGATGAAGTAAGGGAACTCCATTTCGAGATGAGCCGATTTAGCCTTCAGGTCTTTTTTCATTGCCTTAAGAATTTTCCCGACATTATGAATCGCCATTTCCCGATGGAATCGGTTCAGGATTGCAATAAATCGGCTCATATGGGTGCTTCGAAATCGATGGGGTAAGTTCACATACATATTGATTTGGGCAATCGTATGCTGCTGTTTATGCGCTTTGTCCGAAAGCAATATCGGATAGCGTAGCCCTTTAACTCCGACTTTATCGATA
>JAOUPE010000255.1 GCA_029880025.1 Caldifarciminota bacterium | reverse complement strand
CTGAAATATTGTCTAAATGATAAATGACAGAATGGTTGAAGACAATGAACTGGTCTCAAGATTTCAAAATGGCGAAGAAAATTGTTTTGATGAACTGGTTGAAAGATACCAAAATAAAATCTATTCTTTGGCATATCGGATGGTTCATCACCATCAAGATGCCTGGGATTTGGCTCAGGACACCTTTATTCGAGCCTATCAAGGGCTTCCCAAGTTTAAGAGAAAATCGTCTTTTTATACCTGGCTCTACCAGATTTGCGTTAACTTATGCATCAATTTTAGTAAGAAGTCGGCACGCTTACCGACCATCAGTCAGGAACAAATTGGTGAGGGAGGCGTAATGAACCTGCCGTCACGCAATACACCAGAAAAAGATTTGAAGCAAAAAAAACTGCAAGCCGCACTACAGTCAGCTATTAACCAATTGCCTGAACAGCAAAGGGCGGTATTCCTTTTGCGCCAATACCAGGGATTAAAAAATGACCAGATTGCGAAAGTGGTTGGCTGTTCGACTGGTGCGGTAAAAGCCAATTACTTTCATGCGATTAGGAAATTACGCAATCTTTTACAGGAGTGGGTCTAAGATGAATTGCAAAAAGATTCAAGCCAAGCTTTTAGAATATTTAACCGGCGAATTATCGGAAGCGCAACACCGGTCGATTGCTCTTCACCTTAAGGATTGTCCCCAATGTCAGAAAGAATTTGAAGGGTTAAAAAGAACCGTAAATTTATTCGACCAATTGCCTAATATCGAACTCAGCTTCGAGCAACAGCATCAATTTCTGCTGGAAGTTCGCAGCAAGCTACGACGCCAAGCCCAAACCAAACCTTATCCGTTTTGGCGGATTTGGCTATTACCGCGACTGGTTCCGGCTCTGGCTGCCGCTTCTATCCTAATATTCCTGATAACTCAGCTTAAACCTTCTGACTCCAAGTCGATGAAGCTGGCATCCGAGATTTTTACCTCACCGAACTTTTCCTTAAGCGGTGAATTTGTTCTTAACTATTTTGAAGGCAATAGCAACGGAACCGCTTTGAACAGTGCCTTGGCAAGTCTTGGGCAAAACTTTATTGATGAAATTGAAGATTATCTTATCAATCAACAGGATATTGAAGACCTGGTCGATGGTTTGACCGAAAATGAAAAGACCGAATTGGTCCAAAAAATTGAGCAGATGTTATGAAACGGAGGTGACGAAAATGAAAGGAATCTTAATTTTACTTGTCGGAATAATTTTGTGTTTTGCTCAACCGCCGCCCGAATTTGACGAACCGCCGCTACAAGAACGACGGGCACCCAGAGAATTGATTGAAACTCTGCGTAAGGTGCGGCTGATTGAAGAACTAAAATTGACCGAAGAGCAAAGCATTAAATTCTTCCCAAGAGTCAACGAAATGAAAGAGGCAAAGCAGGCATTCAACCAGAAACGGCGTGATTTAATTGTGGAATTAGCCGATTTATTAGAAAAAAGCCCCAAATCACCCAAAGAAATCGAGACTAAACTTGATGAGCTGTTCAAATTGGAAGAAGACTTTAACAAAAAGGAGACCGCACTAAAAAAAGAAATCCGTAAAATCCTCACCCCGGAACAAGAGGTCAGACTCCTGCTCTTCCAGATTCGTTTTGACCAGGAGATGAGAGAAATGATTCGGGGAATTAGAGGTTGGCGACAAGAGCAACGTAAACAAGAAAGAAAACCACGGAGGAGATGATGAAAAAATATCTTAAAGTTTTTTCTCTCTTATTTTTATGCATCAGTATATTAGTCGTTGGCTGTAAAAAAGAGACCGATGATGAAGAAGCGATAATCGAGATACTTAAGGGCTCGGTTTATACCGATGAAGACCAATCGCGCGCCTTTGAGGACAATGACACAATACCGACCCCTGGAGCTATGGCAGCCATGGCATTTTCACCGGATACCATGGTTATTCCCTGGGTCAAATTTGCCCGCAAGGTCATATGGTTCACAAGGCACGTCTCGGTTGAAATTAAAGACACAACCGCAATCGCGACGATTGGCACCAGCGCTGATGGTTATTTCATTGTGGTCAATGACCCGGTTAATCCAGAAAGGTATCGCCGCACCCTTACCGACACCGGCATTCGAACCGTCTATCTAACAAAAAGCGATGGACGCTGGCGAATTCGCAAGATTTCACCTAAAAACATCTGGACCAAAGATGCTTTACTCCCAATTACAATCACAAATTTAAGAGCCGAAGCACGTCCGAGTAGGACTGTTTTCGAAATCAACCGTCCTGATACCCTTCTAACCAAAGACCAATTACCAACCTTTCAGCCGGATGATACGGTAAAAGTGACCGTGACAATTCAGATGGATGATGATTCGGCTTGGGTATTTTTACATCGCGGCAGGAAAAGACCGCATCGTCATCGTAAACCATTCCTGCGCACCAGCACCTATACTTTTGAGCGGGAATGGGTAATTTCCAGTGATACTGATACACCCCATACCATGCCAGAG
Organism: Caldifarciminota bacterium; assembly: GCA_029880025.1. Lineage (GTDB taxonomy): Bacteria > Hydrothermota > Tepidihabitantia > Tepidihabitantales > JAOUPE01 > JAOUPE01. The sequence goes on along the minus strand of JAOUPE010000255.1, from coordinate 779 downwards.
GTTCGACCTTGTGCGATTGATGCAATCCAGTGGCAGACGCTCTGGGGCGATAGTAGTGCACCCTATAATTGTCGAGCCTGGGCATTGCCTTATGTGGTGAAACTTCCTGATGAATCTTATCCGGATTCAGAATAAACCAACCGAATACAAAAGGGGCGGTTAATCCCGCCCTTTTTTCTTTTTAAAATATCTGTGTTTATCTGTGGTTCACTTCTTTTTCTTGATATACTGTTGTTTTTTCTTAAGATTCTATCATGTCAAATGTCCGAATTAAAGACCTGATATTAACTTTTCTAAAAATCGGCACGATCGGCTTTGGCGGTGGAATTGCGATGCTGGCACTGATTCGGCAGAATATCGTCAAAACTCGCCGATGGATTACTGATGACGAGCTCGGTGTCGGAGTCGCAATGGGACAAATGTTACCAGGTCCATTTGTCTCCAATTATGTCGAATTTATCGGTTATCATCTAAGAGGCTTGAAAGGGATGATAATTTCGGTCCTTGCCTTTCTCCTTCCCTCTTTTTTGGCGATAACCATTCTCAGTTTTCTCTATTTCCGGTTTCAAAATATTTCGGTGTTACAAAATATCTTTTCTGGTATCCAGCCGGTCATTGCCGGAGTCTTGCTTTGGGCAAGTATCGAAATCGGTAAGGTGAATGTAAGAAATTGGCAGTCGTTATTAATTTCATTAATTGCCTTTATCGCGCTCCTCTTTAAAATCGATGTGTTATTGACCGTTATCATTTGCGGCATCTTGGGCATCATTTTCTATACC
>JAOUPE010000254.1 GCA_029880025.1 Caldifarciminota bacterium | reverse complement strand
CAGTTTATGTTACCTCGGCGGCGACCATTGATAAAGACCACACAATCTATGTTGGAACTCAAGATAATTTTCTCTATGCCTTTAACGGAACCTCGGGAATACCAAAAACTCCTTGGCCAACCTTTCATCAAAATGTGAAACATACTGGTAAGCTCAAGAAAGGCAAATGAAATTTCCCTAAGCCACCAATAAATTTGAGACGGTCTTTAAATAATACACTTTATTTCTTGCTAAAATCAGCAATCAGTTAAATAGCATAAACTCGATATGGTCAACCTTATTAGCTTAAGTCTCAGCCTGCTCATCTTCCAGAATTTCAGTTTTGTCGTAATTGGTGACCGCACGGCGGGCGCAAAAAATGAAATCTTTGAAAGAGTTATTGAGGAGACAAAAATTCTTGCCCCGGATTTCATCGTCAATGTCGGTGATTTGATTGAGGGTTATACTAAGGATCTAAAGACCGTTCAATCCGAATGGAACTACATTCTTGGACAACTAAAAAGTACCGATGTTCAATATTATTTAACTCCCGGCAATCACGATATCTGGGATGTCAAGAGTGCATCGATTTATGTTCAACGGTTCGGTAAGACCTATTATTCTTTTGATTACGAAAAAAGTCATTTCATAATAATTGATAATAGTCGCTACAATTCGGTCTCCGAAATGCCTCAAGAACAGCTAATTTGGTTAGAGCAAGACTTGACAAAACATAAAAAGGCACACTTCACCTTCTGTTTTATGCATAAACCCTTTTGGAAAGATGTGGTGCAAGCCGATGTCCTGCATCGAATCTTCAGGCAAGGTGGGGTTGACTATGTTTTCTCGGGTCATGACCATCACTATTTAAACATGGTAAGAGACAGCATTGTTTATATTCAGGTCGGACCATCCGGCAGCCGTTTCAAGGTGTACAGCACCGAGGAACAGGGTGCATTCCAGAATTACTTAATGGTCAAGGTGAAAAATGACAAGGTGAAGATAACCGTGATTAAACCGGGCAGTATGTTGCCTTATGACGTTGTCACGGCTGACGATGTCGTTACGATTGACCGGATTGAGGCTGAAGCAATCAATATTTCCAAGGTAATAATCCCGGAAATTCAGCCCTTAAAAGATACCATTGCTTTACAAATTGCCAATATAACCAATAAATCGTTTAATATGACCTTGAAGTGGAACTACCGCCCGACTTATTGGCAGATATTTCCAGAAAGTGTGAGTTGCTCTTTACCGGTCAATTCTAATGGCTATTATCGTTTCAACTGCACACTCAAAAAACCAGATAGCATCTATCCCCTGCCTGAGCTCACTTTTTCCTATCCTTACGATATTAATAAGGCACATAAGGTTAAGAAATTCTTACCCATTCAGCGAATTGCCACTTGTCGGAAAGTTAAACGACCACCCGTGATTGACGGTTCGCTGGATGACGAATGTTGGGGAAAAACCGAATCCATATCGACTTTTGGCAGTGCGGAAGGAAATTTATCTGAATTAGAAAAGACCATTATCTTCTTTGGGTTTGATGACAAAGCGCTCTATGTTGCGGCAAAGTGTTTCGAATCCAAAATGAATAAATTAAAGATGAATATAAAGGGACGAGATGAAGCGGTCTATAAGGATGACCATCTAAATATGATTCTGCAGCCAGAACCGAATTCGAATATCTATTATCAAATCTTTATTAATCCGATCGGTACAATCTGGGACCGACATTGTTCATTACAACCTGGCTTGGGCCGAGGCGTTAAGGATGCCTCATGGAATTCTAAGCTAACGCTAAAAACGAATCGAGAAAAAGACGGTTGGACCTTAGAATTATCCATACCCTTTTCCCAATTCCCAAATCTTCTTACCGAGGAGTGGGGTTTCAATATCTTGCGTTACCAATCCGGTTTGGATAAGGTTGGAATTTATCAAGTACCCTTTATCCATGACCCTAAGACCTTTGCCCTGTTGAAATTCGTTAATTAGTTTGGTAATTCAAAAATTCAAGTAACTTTTTATTGGTTTCTTCGTCTAATATAAAGGAATGATAAGAATAGATAAGCTAAAGGGTATCAAACCATTAGTCAATAAGCTTAACAAATTATTTTCAAGAAACACGGAGGTGCGGAGTAAAATAAAGGGACCTTACGAAATTTCGGATTTGCCCTATTACTCGGCACCTCTCGTGATTTCTTATAACCCATTGTAAATTATGTTGTTAAAGCCACGGAAAGTACAGCCCAACCGAAGAAGCCCTCATCTCGGTTCTTTCTTAGCCCTCGGAAGCTGCTCATTGCAGCAGCTCCTACCCCCTTGCTTGCTTTCCGTGGCTTTAGTCTTTAGTAAATTTAAACTTTTTCCTTGACAAAGCTAAATTTAAAACTAATAATATTATTAGTTAAAACAAAATGAATTTCTTACGCCACGGAAAACATAATCTAACCGACGAAGCCTCATCTCGGTTCTTTCTTAGCCATGGTGCTGCTTATACAAGCAGCAACTGCCCTTTAGCTTGTTTTCCGTGGCGATTTAGATAAATTTTGATTTTACGTTTTGAACAGACTCAATTCAATTAGCATGAAATATGCTCATAAAAGTTTATTTAAAGTTTCTCTTGCCAAATGGCAAAAATTTATTATAGTTATGGTAAGGAGTTTTAATAGTCATGAAACTAACCGCCACGGAAAGCACAGCCCAACCGACAAAGCCCTCATCTCGGTTCTCATCTTAGCCTCGGTGGCTGCTCATAGAAGCAGCTCCTACCCCCTTGCTTGTTTTCCGTGGCGCCATCTTTTAATTTACTTCTAAATTTGGTTTGGCGACCGAATGATTAATAATTTTGTTATTATTCCGACTCAATTTTACCTAATTTTTGCAATTTTTCTCTTGACAGAAGAAAAAAATTAACTATATTATGAGTAGAAGTTCACAATGGGAATAATAATTGCCACGGAAAGTACAGCCCAACCGACGAAGCCCTCATCTCGGTTCTCATCTTAGCCCTCGGTGGCTGCTCATAGAAGCAGCTCCTACCCCCTTGCTTGCTTTCCGTGGCTTCATCTTTTCTCAATATAATTAATCGGGTTTTGTCTATTCCCTCGACCAGTTCGCTTTCGTAAAAATTTATAATGGACTGCATCCTATTAAAATTTGACCGTTGAATAAAAAAGGGCTCGAAAAATTCGAGCCCCTGACTTTGTTTTTTATTTCTTACTTATGCAATACTAATTTTCGGGTTAGGGTTGAATTCCCAAAAGCGACTTTCAGGATGTAGATAC
>JAOUPE010000253.1 GCA_029880025.1 Caldifarciminota bacterium | reverse complement strand
GGCATTTTTCACATCCCTTCCCTTGTCATGAGAGACACAGGCAAAATAAACCAATTTCCGACGGGGGATAAGCATCAGAGTATTTTTTGGACACTCCTTGACACAAATGCCGCAGCCGGTGCATTTCTTTTCATCAATCGCCGGTAAATGATTTTCATCAATACGAATTGCACCAAACGGACAGACCGAAGCACAGTGTCCTAAGCCAACACAACCAAATACACAGCTCTTGTTGCCGCCATACAAGACATAGGCTTGTCGGCAGTCTTTACCACCATCATAGATATAGCGCTCTTTACACTCATTTTTACCGCCACGACAGATTAAAGTGGCGACCATTGATTCTTTAGGGGTCACATCTTTGCCTAAAATTTTTCCTATCTGTCTTGCGACTTCAGGACCACCAAAAAGGCAGAAATTCGGGTCGACTTCACCTTTAGCAACTTTTTCGGCATAAACATCACAACCCGGAAAACCACAAGCACCGCAATTGGCACCAGGTAAAATCGCCCGGATTGCTTCTTCCTGGGGATTTGGTTTTACGGCTAATTTTGCATAGGCAAGAGCTAAGACTATACCCAATAATAACCCCAAACCACCGAGACCAAGAATTGCTTTAAGAATGATTAACCAATCCATAAGAAAAATTAAATATTAAAAATCAAAAATAAAAAACACATATTAAGAACTTAAAAAGTTCTTTGTTTCTTAAATTTTTGTATTTTTCAGTTTGCGTTTTTAATATTTTATATTTCATTTTGTATTTTTTCATAATGACAGTCCAAACAGTCCAATGAATCCTAAGAAAGCTAATGATACGAGACTGGCGGCAATAAAAGCAATCGGATAGCCGCGAAATGAACGGTTGATTGGAGCAAAATCTAACCTTTCCCTTAAAGCAGCAAACAGTATGATGACGAGCGCAAAACCTAAACCAGTGCCTAAAGCGAAGATTGTTGCCTGCAATAAATTGAACTTGTAGTCAATATTGAGAAATGTGACGGCAAGGATTGCACAGTTAGTGGTGATGAGCGGTAAGTAAATACCCATCGCCGAATATAAGGTTCGAAAATTCTTCCTTAAAAACATTTCGACAAACTGAACCAGGGATGCGATGACTAAAATAAAAGTCGCAGTGCGTAAAAAAACCAGGTTAGCTGGAATTAAGATTATGTGAAAGATAAACCAGGTTACCCAGGCGGCAAGAAGCATCACGAACAAAACCGCCGCACTCATCCCAAATGCCGTATTTAATGATGTTGAAACCCCGAAAAATGGGCAGAGCCCAAGATACCGGATTAAGAGAATGTTGTTCACTAAAAAGGCGGCAAGGAAAATTAAACCTGGATTCTTTGGCATATTACGCAACACGCCTTACGCTATATGCTATACGCCAGATTTTAATAGCGTTAGGCGTCAGGCGTAGAGCATCAAGCGTCATAATGATTCCTGTTTCATAAACTTGTTAATCAACGCCTTGAAGATACCGATTAAGAGAAAAGCACCAGGTGGAAAAAGCATCAGAAGCATTGGGTATTGTCGAAACCATACCGGGGTCGCGATTTTCCCGAAGAGAGTGCCGGCACCAAAAAATTCACGAATTATACCCATGACACCTAAAACTAAGGTAAAGCCTAAAGATTTTCCTAAACCATCGAGAAAAGAATCAAACACACCATGCTTATAGGCAAACGCCTCGACCCGACCTAACACGATGCAGTTAACGACAATTAACGGTACAAATACACCCAAAACTCGATAAAGCGCCGGTTGATAAGCTTGTAGAACATAGTCAATAATCGTGACAAAAGTTGATATGATGATGATGAAGATTGGAATGCGTATTGAGGTAGGGATCAATTTGCGTAGTAAAGAGACAACAAGATTAGAACCAATAATTACAAACGATGCGGCGGCACCCATTCCCAAGCCGTCTTTAGCCGTAATTGAAGTGGCTAAAGTCGGACAAAGACCAATCATCAGAATTAAAGTCGGATTCTCTAAGATGATGCCACGTGTTAAATAACTGAGACGAGATGATTTATTATTCAATTTGACTTTGAATTGAATCCGCTTTTAAATATTTTCCATACATTTCTAATCCTTGTTTTATGCCATCAGTAACCGTACGTGAGGAGATGGTGGCAGCGGTTATCGCATCAATTGCACCACCGTCTCTTTTCAGTTTCAGGTCATTTTTTGTTTTCTCAATGAATTGATTGCGAAACCAATCATCCCGTACTTTCAAGCCTAAACCCGGAGTTTCTTTTAAACCTTCGGCGGCTGAGGCAATATGGATGCCAGTAATTTTTTGACTTGTGTCAATACCGACTAAGGTTTCAATTGGACCACCATAACCGCGCGGCGCAATCTTGAATACGATTCCAACCTTTTTACCATTCTGGTCAAAACCAATCCAGAGTGCCTGAGGTACGGCTGTAACTTCTTCAAAACGAAAGGCTGAAGGTAAAACTCGGTTTAAGTTTGCAAGTACCGCTTCGGTCTTTTGTTTTTCAATCTTGATTTGGGTTATAGAAAAAACCTGGGATAACGCAATGGCGGAAATGAGGCAGACCACGACTAATGCAAACACCATATAGAATTTACTTTTCATTTTTTCCTTTCGCCAAATACTCTTGGTTTAGTATAACGGTCGATTAATGGAGTAGCAACATTCATTAAAAGGATTGAGTAAGAAACACCTTCTGGATAACCACCCCAGGTGCGGATAAGCATGGTCAGGATGCCACAACCAATGCCAAATATCAATTGTCCTTGTTTGGTCACCGGACTGGTCACATAATCGGTCGCCATAAAAAAAGCGCCGAGGAATAATCCACCGGAAAAAAGATGGAACAGCGGAGTAGCTTTAGTCGGCAAAACCGCCGAAAGAATTAACACTGTAACAAGATAAGAGACCGGTATCCGATAGTCAATCAGTTTTGTCGCCAATAGAAAAATTCCACCAATCAGTAATAATAAAGCCGAAGTTTCACCCAAACAGCCGCCAACATTGCCTAAAATCAGATTTTTGATAACCGGCAAGGAATTTAGCTGGCTAATTATTTGTTTTGACTGGATTATTCCTTCTGGAGTGATGGTTTTAGTATTGAGCAGACCAACCGTATTTTTCAATAGGGTCAAGGGTGTTGCCTGAGTTACCGCATCAAAGCCAGCCAGAAAACCTGAGTTGGGTGCTAACCATTTTGCGGTCATAAAATAGGGCCAGGATACAGTTAAAAAGGCACGACCGGCTAATGCCGGATTAACA
>JAOUPE010000252.1 GCA_029880025.1 Caldifarciminota bacterium | reverse complement strand
AGGTATGGTCAAATTCGACTTCGAAGCCTCCGGACAAAAATCGAGACCAGACCAAAACCGTATCATCACCCCAATCGATTTGATAAGCAATGCTGTCGTGTTCTGAGTCTTGGGTCTTAACCAATAAAGTGATGGGCCATACCGTATCCGCATAAGTTGGACATTTTATCGAATCTGGTACTAAAGGCAGTTGGTTATTGCCAACCGGGGTTTGGGCTAAGATTAAAATTAATAATAATGTGTTCATAGTTAAAATGAATAATATTTAAGAAACGAGAATTGTCAAGAATTCAGATTATTAGGCGAATTGAATAAATCCGTGGCGATATCGCTTGACAAATTCTTGATTAGGGTTAGACTATTTTTGGCGGGTCGGGCGGTCGCCCAGCACTATTTGGCATAAAGATAATGGGCTGGTGACAAAATAAAATTAAAGTAACAAGATACTAATACCAAATAGTGCCGGGAGGAAAGTCCGAGCTTCACAGGGTAAGACGCTTCCTAATCGGAAGGCTTTTCTGCGGCAACGCAGATGAGACGGAAAGTGCCACAGAAACTATACCGCCCAGCACTTATGTTCTAACAAAAAATTGGCAGAGCAAGGGTTTCAGAAAGAGTATGATACATCAATCCATAAGTGCTGGGCAAGGGTGAAATAGTGCGGTAAGAGCGCACTATCCTTTTTGGTAACAAAGAGGATGGGTAAACCCCGTCTGAAGCAAGACCACGCAAAGGAGCAGGACTGACCCGGTCCGAAACGGCAGTATCTGGTGATTCGGGATTAGGGACTGGTGAAAACACCAGGCACCAGAAACCAGTCACTAGAAACCGCCTTTTAACTCCTGGGTAGGTCGCTTGACCCAGCACCTAAAAGTGCTGGGCAGATTAATGACCGTCATCCAGCACCTATGCTCAATGATGTAATGGTAAAGAGCATAAGAGTTCAGATAGAATTAAGAACACTCGGTTCATAGGTGCTGGATACAGAACTCGGCTTACAGACCCGCCTTTTAGTTTAAGAAACATTTATATATCACCGATTGACAAAGTCATAAATCATCTTATACTTGGTTCCGATATGGCAAAAAAACCGAACCTTGGCTTTCGCGTGCCAAAAATTGAAAAGATGCGAGCCGTAATCCGAAGACCAAAAGGATTTTTACGTCCATCGCTCGTGCATAAAGATGCTAAACAGTATTCACGAAAAAAAACAAAGCGGAATTTTCAAAGGACACTAAAAGAGGAGAGCTGATGGATGAAAATGAAGGGTTAAAATTAATGGAATCAATGGTGGCTAATAAGAATTTACGTAAACATATGATTGCGACTCAAGCCTGTATGCGCCGACTGGCAAAACATTTTGGTGAGGATGAAGAATTATGGGGATTTACCGGTTTGATTCATGATTTGGATTATGACCAGACCGCCCAGAATCCGGCTCAACACGGATTGATTGCGGCTGATATTCTTAAAGAAAAAGGCATCGACGAAAGTATCATTCATGCGGTGAAAGCTCATCCTGGTCATGTTCCGGTTCAGAGTAAACTGGATAAGGCACTTTATGCGGTTGACCCCCTGACCGGTCTGTTGGTGGCGGCTGCCTTAATGCATCCGACCAAGAAATTGGCAAATCTTGATACCGAATTTGTCTTGCGCCGCTATAATGAAAAAAGGTTTGCGGCTGGTGCGAATCGCGAACAGATTGCTACCTGTACCCAACTCGGATTAAGTTTAGAGGAATTTATCCGGCTTTGCTTGGAAGCGATGCAGAGCGTTGCTGACCAGCTTAGCCTATAATGAAAATATAATTCAATATGAAAAAAACAATAAGAAAAAAACATGCAGCCCGAAAGATAGCAGTTAAACCTTTAAATCTTCAGGATATTATTTCCCGACTCAAGGATTTTTGGGCAAGACAGGATTGCTTGATTTTCGCGCCCTATAATTCTGAGGTTGGAGCCGGAACTTTCAATCCAGCCACTTTTTTAAGAGTACTGGATGATAAACCATGGCGGGTTGCCCATGTCGAACCTTCGAAAAGACCCCGTGATGGTAGATATGCTCAGAATCCTTTAAGGGTTCAGCAGTTCTGGCAATATCAGGTTATTCTAAAACCTGCACCCAGCGATGTGCAAGACCTCTATTTGAAAAGTTTAGAAGCAATCGGCATTGACCTCAAAGCCAATGATATAAAGTTTGTTGAAGACGATTGGGAATCACCAACCCTTGGTGCCTGGGGTCTGGGCTGGCAGGTCGAACTAAATGGTATCGAAATCACTCAGTTCACTTATTTTCAGCAGTGCGGCGGCATTGATTTGAATTTGATACCAGTTGAATTGACTTATGGTCTGGAACGAATTGCGATGTTCATTCAAAATGTTGATTCAATCTTTGAGGTTAAATGGGATGACAAATATACCTGGGGTGATATCTATCGCCAGAATGAACAAGAATATTCCGCATTCAATTTCGAAGAGGCTTCGGTCGAATTATATAAAGACCAGTTTGACAAATACGAAGCCGAAGCGAATCGGTTGTTAGAAAAGAATTTAATCTATCCTGGTTATGATTATGTGATAAAATGTTCGCATATCTTTAATCTTTTAGAGGCAAGAGGTGCAATGAGCGTTTCCGAACGCACCAATTATATTACCCGGGTCAGAAAGATTGCCCGCCAATCGGCATTGAAATATTTAGAAAAAGTTAATCAATCGCAGCATTAAAAGGGAACGCCTCTACTTTTACTGACAAAGCTTTTGTTTTAAGCACTCCCCACCCTAACTTACAATTCTAAAACTACCCCTGAGGTGACCCTTAGAGCCTGTGAGGTCTCTCCTACACCCAAAAGAACGATTGGTCGGAGAGGCTTCTTAGCCTTGATTCTTCTATATCTAAGAAGACAGAAAAATTTTAACCGCAGAGATAACAGTGAGAAGAAATTAACCACAGATGAACACAGATAAGAGATTAACCACAGAGAACACAGAAGACACAGAAATTTAACCACAGAGATAGCAGAGAAAGCAGAGATAAGAAATTAACCGAAGAGAGACCGAGATAAAAGAGAAAAATGTCAGAGAGGCTTCCAAGCCTCGATTCTTTTAGGTCGGGACTGGGAAGTCCCTCCTACTACAAAGGGTGGGGCATAAATGTAACCGCTACATTTAAACGGTTGATATGTTTCAGCCCCCCTGTCTGTTCCCGAGTCTGCCCCCCGGTCTACCCCCCTGTCTGTTTCCGAGTCTGCTTCCGAGTCTGCCCCTGAGTCTGCTCCTGAGTCT
>JAOUPE010000251.1 GCA_029880025.1 Caldifarciminota bacterium | reverse complement strand
TGTTCGCCACCATCAATTTCAATCACCAGCTTCTTCTCAAAACATATAAAATCGGCTATATAATTACCGATTGGTTGCTGTCTTCTAAATTTCACACCCAACTGGTTATTCCTTATTCTAAACCACAATTTCCTTTCCGCATCGGTCATATTTTTCCTCGATTTTCTGGCAAAATAGCATAACCGTTTTTCTTTACTCACTGCGATTTTTCACCCCCACCTAACCTCCCCCATCAAGGGGGAGGAAATGTTAAATATAAAAAATACATATTAAAAATTAAAAATGTTTGTAACTACAATATCCGAAGAATGTATATTCATTTTCGATTTGTCATTTTGATTTTTGATATTTAATTTAGATTTCTATTCGGATGCGATTCTGCCGCCGTCGACTACGGTATCGTCTTCTCTCACTGCAATCAACCTCACCCCAACACTATTACGACCTTGTTTTCTAACATCGGCAATTTTTAATCTCAAAACCGTTCCGGATTTGGTTATTAAAATCACTTCGTCCTTTTCCTTGACCCCTAATGCCTTAACTAACATGCCAGCCTTCTCAACAATCTTTCCAGCAATCACACCTTTACCGCCCCGATGGCGTTTTGGGAATAGCTCGTATTCGGTTCGCTTGCCATAACCCCGTTCATAAACGGTTAATAACGATTCATCCAAATTGACGACAACTCCGGCAATCACTTCGTCTTTAGGTCTTAGATTGATTCCTCGAACTCCAGCCGCAGCACGACCCATCGGTCTTACGTCTTTCTCGGCAAATTTTTGGGCTAATCCAGAACGGGTTGATAACATTACTTCGTCTTTACCCGAGGTGATAAAAGTATCAATCAATTCATCTTTGGGTGGTAATGAAATTGCAATGATACCGGTTTTTCGTGGATTCGAGAATTCAGCTAAAGAGGTCTTTTTAACCCGACCCAATTTGGTCACCATAAACACAAATGCCTTAGGTTCGAATTCTTTTACCGGCAAGAACGAAGTAATCTTCTCTTCTTTTTCCATTGACAGTAGATTAACGATGGGGCGACCTTTTGCCTGATACGAACCTTCAGGAATCTCATAGACTTTTAGCCAATAACATCTGCCCTTGTCAGTAAAGAACATGATATAATCATGAGTTGAGCCAGTGATGATTCCTTCGACAAAATCTTCTTCCGATACCTCAATTCCGGAACGACCAACCCCGCCCCGTGTTTGACGACGATAGGAAGAGACCGCCATCCGTTTAATATAACCACGATGGGTAATGGTTGCTACCACTTCCTCTTCGGCAATTAAATCCTCGATTGAAAGTTCTTCAACTTTGCCCCGGACGATTTCGGTCTTTCGTTCGTCACCAAATCGTTTCTTTAAAGCTAAGAGTTCTTCTTTAATCAGTTCCATGATGGCTTTTTTGGAAGCGAGCAAACTCTTGAGCTTGGCGATGAGCTTTATTAAGGCTAAATATTCCTCTTCAATTTTGGACCGTTCCAGATTGGTCAGTCTTGCCAGCCGCATATCCAAAATCGCCTGGGCTTGAATCTCGCTCAGTTTGAATTTGGTCATCAAGCCTTGCTTGGCAATCTCCGGGTCTTTGGATTTTTTGATAAGCTCAATCACCTTATCAATATTGGCTAAGGCGATTTTTAATCCTTCGAGGATATGAGCTTTATCTTCGGCTTGTTTTAATTCGTATTTGGCGCGGCGAAATACCGTATTATACCGATACTCAAGAAATTGTTCGCAGAGCTCTTTAAGATTGAGTACCTTGGGCACATCATCCACTAAGACCAAAAAGATAATGCCAAAGGTTGATTGCAGCTCGGTATATTTATAAAGCTGATTAAGAACCAGTTCTTTGTTAGCATCTCGTTTTAATTCTAAGACAATTCGCATCCCTTCGCGGTCCGATTCGTCGCGTAAATCAGCGATGTCGTCAATCTTCTTTTCTCGAACCAATAAGGCGATGCGCTCTAAAAGCGATGTCTTATTAATCTGATAAGGAATCTCATAAATCACCAGCCGGTCCCGTCCTGCTTTCACCTCTTCGAATCGAACCTTGCCGCGCATCACGACTTTTCCCCTACCGGTTCGATACGCTTCAATGATTCCATCTCGACCAACAATCGTGGCGCCGGTTGGAAAATCCGGACCTTTAATTATCTTCGACAACTCATCAACCGTCGTTTTTGGACTATCAATCAGAGCCACCAGTCCATTGACCAGTTCAGTGAAATTATGGGAAGGAATATTAGTTGCCATGCCAACTGCAATACCGGATGAACCATTGGCTAAGAGATTGGGAAATGATGCCGGTAAGACTCGCGGTTCTTTTAAACGACCATCAAAATTAGGAACAAAATCAACTGTATCTTTATCCAAATCGTTTAAAAGCTCTTCGACTAAAGCGGTCAGCCTTGCCTCAGTATAACGATAAGCCGCCGCAGCATCACCATCAATCGACCCAAAATTGCCCTGCCCGTCAATCAACGGGTAACGCAAAGAGAAATCCTGAGCCATTCTCACCAGGGTGTCATATACTGCTAAGTCACCGTGAGGATGATACTTACCCAAAACATCACCAACTACGGTAGCGGATTTTTTAAATGGACGATTATGCAGCAAACCGAGTTCGTACATTGAATAAAGGATTCGACGCTGGGCAGGCTTTAGACCATCCCGGACATCTGGCAAGGCTCGGCCAATGATGACCGACATCGCATAGTCAAGATAGGACTTTTTTACTTCGTCCTCAATATAAACTGGAACGATATTTTGCGCTGGTTCCACTCTATTTAATATATTGAAAAATCTGCGTTTGTCAACTTTCCAGAATTGTTTAGATTATCAATTATTAACCAATATCTATTATAATTTTGCTGTCTCATTTTTAAGTTATGGATTAAGATTCAGTGACAACGTTTGTATTGATGCGGTTGACAAGTTTTTAGGGTTAGGTATCTTTAAAGCAATGAAGAACATGATTATGCATTTTAATTTTTCCTTTTATCTTAAATTGTTAATGATTGTGTTTTTTAATATTGGTTTCGGTGATAGTGAATGTAGCAAGATAATCGATGGTATTTTTCGGCAGCAGGAGAAAATGGAGCGTGAAATTGCCGATGTCATCTTTGATGCTAAATATTATTATCTTGAGACCGATACGCGCGGTGAAGTGAAAAAATCAAATATTACTCTGCGTCGGGTGTATATGAAGGGATTCGAAAAACAGAAACACGAATTTTTAGCAATGAGGGTGAATAACCGTGAGTTAAGTCCAGAAGAGATGGCA
>JAOUPE010000250.1 GCA_029880025.1 Caldifarciminota bacterium | reverse complement strand
TACTCTGTGTTCGCTGCGGTTAAAAGAATATGAGAAACAACAAAAGAATTTTCCCAAACCAGGTGACCGGTAAAAAATGTCTGACATTTTTTACCGCAAGCAGATCGCAAGCCCGGCTGAAAAGGGCTTGGAGAAAATTGAAACTAAGGAGGAACCTTGAGAGAATATGAAGCAGTCTTCATTTTAAACCCGAAATTATCAAAAGACGATGTGCAAAAATTAGTGGACGACATGAAAAAGAGTATCGAATCAGCAAGCGGGGAAAAGATCGTTGAAGAAAAGATTGAAAAACGACCCCTGCAATTCCCAATAAAAAGGGAAAAAGAAGGTATCTATGTCATCTGTAAATTCATTGCCCCGCCAGATGCAATTGAAAAAGTTAAAGAGGATTTTAAGCATAACGAATCGGTCCTGCGCTATGCTTTTTTGGTTGCGGACAAGAAAGAGCAGCCTGGTGAAGGGGCAGCGAAGGAGAGCTAAATGGCAGAACTTAGACTTGGTTCGCTAAACTATATTGCGGTGATGGGTAGATTAACCCATGACCCGGAATTAAAATATACACCCAAGGGTAATGCGGTTTGCAACTTTGGTATAGCCGTGAATCGAAGGTGGAAAGACAAAGAAACCGATGAATGGAAAGACGAACCCAGTTTCTTTCGAGTCCAAACTTGGGGCAAAGCCGCCGAGCGTTGCGGCGAATACCTGAAGAAGGGTTGTGCGGTTTTGATTGAAGGAAGACTGCGTAGCCGTTCCTGGAGTACTCAAGATGGCGAAAAGCGTATTGTCGTGGAAATCGTTACTAATCGAGTTCAAATCTTGGATAAACTTTCGCCAGATGCAGAAGCCGGGCCTGAACCAGGTGTGGTTGAAAATATTGATATTCCCAAGGAGCAACTTGACGATATACCATTTTAGTTGGAATATCAAATATCTAATTAGGGAGGTCATAGATTTTTAATATTTTTGGGCAATTTAAAATTTAATTTTTGATTTGAGTATGACTCTTTTATCCGCAGTTGGGCAATTTGGCTTATTTTTAGCCCGGAGCATTTTCATCCCTTGGAAGCTGCGTCAAACTGGAAAAAGAGTGATAGACCAGATATTTGAAATTGGTATTGGTTCATTGCCCATGGTCTTGTTCATGGCAATTTTTGTTGGCCTCACTACCGCAATTCAAACTTCGTATCAAATGATTGGCACCGTTCCCAAATATTTCTTAGGGATTGCAATTAGCCGAATGATTCTAATCGAATTTGGACCAGTTTTCACCGCATTCGTCGTCGCCGGCAGGTCGGCATCGGCAATGGCGGCTGAGATTGGTACAATGCGCGTCACTGAGCAGATCGATGCCTTGGAGATGATGGCAATCAACCCTTATCGCTACCTGAATCTCCCGCGCATTCTTGGAACCTTAATCGCCTTGCCCGTGCTGGTAGTCTTTACCGAACTGATTGCAATAATTTCTTCAATCTTAACCAGTATCTATCTCTTAAAGGTCCCCTTTACCGACTTAAACTATGGACTCATTCATCATTTTCGATTCAACGATTTAGCTGGCGGTTTAGTAAAAGCCTTATTCTTTGCCCTTCTGATTGCAACCTCTGGTTGTTTTTTTGGTTTCTATGCATCCGGTGGTGCTAAAGGCGTCGGCAAAGCAGTTACCCGGGCGGTCGTTACCTCTTTAATTTTAATCTTCGCCTTCGATTTTATTAACGCCCTGCTTTTCTTCCGATGATGAAACCACTGACGGGTCCCACGAATGAACACAGATTATCTATGCTAATGGTGATAAAAATCTGTAGATAACGGTGCAATAATTCGATGATTAGAATTCATGAAGTTCATAAAAATTTTGGTAACCATATTGTACTTAATGGCATCAGTTTTGAGGTGACGGATAATGAGATAGTTGTGATTCTTGGTCCTTCGGGAACCGGGAAAACAGTACTTCTAAAGATAATTGCGGGTTTGATAAAACCCGATTCTGGCTCAATTTTTTTTGATGGCAAGGCTTTAGACCAAATGGTGCCGGACGAAATTTATGAACTGCGCAAGCAGATTGGTTTCGTGTTTCAGGGTTCGGCGCTCTTCGATTCGCTTACCGTATACGAAAATATAGGAATCGCGATTGAGGAACATACCAACTGGAAGCGTGGAAAGAAACAGGAACGGATAAAGCAGATTTTAGAGATTATTGGCATGCCGAACAAACATAGACTGCGTCCAAAAGATTTATCGGGCGGAATGATGAAGCTGGTCGGAATCGGAAGGGCTCTTGCACTGGACCCACCCTATCTATTTTATGATGAGCCCACGGTCGGGCTTGACCCAATCATGAAATCTCGCATTACTGAACTTATAATTACTTTTCGTGACCGGTATCAGAAATCCGGCATCGTGGTGACCCATGATTTGGAATCTGCCCAATTAATCGGATCCAAACTTTACATGTTAAAATCCGGTAAGATTCAGAAAATTTCAACCATAGCAAAGGAGAAATATGAGTAAGACGTTAAAGGAAGTTTTAATCGGTATTTTCATCATAATCGGTATTGTAATTTTTATTTTTATGACCGCCTGGTTTAGAGGTAAAATCGGTTCGGGCAAAGAAAAAGACTACAAGGTCTATTTTGACAATGTCTCCGGATTAAGGGTCGGCGATCCGGTTGAGGTTTTAGGTTTAGTAAAAGGCAGAGTTAAAGGGATGCGTTTGGAAGATAACCGAATTATGGTTATAATCTCATTGAGTCAGGATGTAAAACTGACTAAAGCTGCCAAGTTTGCGATTCGTTCGCTTAGTTATATCGGAGGTGACAAATATCTCTTGGTCAGTCCAGGGATTGGGGAACCCGCTACAGACAAAACTCTGTTCTACGGTGAAAACGAATCGTTAAACTTAGAACAGACTTTTTTAAAACTTGACCGTTTGATTGACAGTCTTGCTCCACTCAAACTCGGTTCTGAGTTGACTAAAACTAAAGACGAGTTAATTGCCGGGCTTCGGAACGAACTCAAACCGGTTGCAACCTCGATTCCAGAACTAACCGGGATCTTGAACCGGATGGCGGTCAAATTTGATTCATTAGGCAATCTATTAATTAAAGAATCAACCGTAAAAGAGCTTTTTACTTCAAAAGAACTTTATGATGAAATTCTTGCTACCAATCGTCAACTTCAGGATTTGATTAAGGATATAAAAGCCAACCCTCAAAGATATATTCAGCTAAGACTATTTAAATAATCATACATCTAATCACAGAGCAGAAGAGAACTAAATATTTAGTTTTAAATTTT
>JAOUPE010000249.1 GCA_029880025.1 Caldifarciminota bacterium | reverse complement strand
TACTTAGTTTGCACACCGGGCATTCCTTTTGAATTCCATCCGACCGGACCCGGCATTTTCGAGGTTTCCGCTACTAAGGAAGGCTACGCACAAGGTTTCTATCCAGAGTCAGTGCGAGTGGGTGCGAACGAAACCAGAACCGGTATTGACATCTATCTTGAACCACTGCCATTGGTCGAAGAACCTATTAGTCCTTTAAATAACCATTGGCACGTAAAATCAACTATCGTCAGTTCTGAGCTAACGGTTGTCGGTACTGAGCGTGCATTCTTAATCAACATCGCTGGCAAGAAGATTGCCGACCTCGTGCCCGGGGCAAATGACATTAGCCAGCTTAGCCCCGGTATTTATTTCTTACGACTGAGGAAAGGGTACTCTATCACTAAAGTAGTTGTCCAAAAATAGAGGAGGAAATATGAGATTTTTAGTTGTCCTTTTACTACCGATTGTGATATTTAGCTATGAATGGGCACCACCACAGATTGTCGGGACCGGTAGGTATAGTAGATTCGCTCTTGATTGTTACAATCGGCTTTGGTGTTTGTTCTCTTATGATTCTCTTTATGGTTCATTTTATGAGAATTCCCAGTGGTCAGAACCAGTACCAATTTTTTCAGGACCATCAATAAGTTGTCTTGGCGGTTTTGATGCAACAAGAGCAAAAGATGGCAAACTATGGGTTCTTGTGTGTGAGGAAGGTTTTCCCGAATACTATAACACATCATACTATGATGGAAGTATCTGGTCAGATACATTTATTATTGCCGGGTTTACTTATCATCATTTAGCTGCTGATAGCATTGGCAAGGTCTGGGTAGTTTTTGATGAAGGTGAGGATTATCGCATCTGGTGTGATGTCTGTGAAGATACGGTCTGGTCTGGACCTTATGTTGTATGTAGTTATCCAACTCATGACCAGGTTATGGGTTCTAATATTACGGTTGACCCAAAAGGTATCCGCTGGGCTGGAGCAACTGCTCTTCACTACCCGATAGAACAAATTTTTCTATGCCATTCTGATTCTACTGGTGCCTGGTCTGATAGTCTAATAATGGGTCCCCAAGTTCACTCAGGTTGGTTAGCTGATATATTATCTGATAATAACAACAATATCTGGATTTCTTGGGTTGATGGGAATGAAGACAGTATTTATACTGCCTATCTTGATACAAATTTGAATTGGAGTCCCTATTATCTAATTACTCAAGCTTCCCGTGGCTCTTGCAATCTGGCGGTTGATAACGAAAATAAGGTCTGGATTGTGTATGACAAAGAGAATAATTTTTATTACCGGGTCTGGAACGGATTCGAATGGTATCCAGAAGACTCGATTGTTTTTCCGCCAGCTTCAAGTGCTTCTAACGGTGCCATTTTTTACGACCCGATAAGAGACCGAATCTGGATTTCGTTTAAGACTGGTGGCAACGATATTTATACGACCTGGACCAATCCATCAAGTGGAATAGAAAAACACCAAACGTTTGAAGCTAAACACTTCATGCCTGAAATTTATCCGAATCCGGCAAAGTCCATTATCCGTGTCCGTTATCCGTGGTCCGATAAAGGTAGGCGCCTGATTCAGGCGATTAAAATCTTTGATGTTTCAGGAAAGCCGATAAAAGAAATAGAGATTCTTCACTCCGCTCAGAATGACAAACCATCCGGGTCAGAGGTGACTGTTTCTCTCAAAGGAATAACCCCGGGAATATACTTCTTAAGACTTGGAACGACAATTAGAAAATTCCTGGTCGTTAAATGACACTGAAACTGGTTTTATTCATTTCACTTTGTTACACTGCAGAATGGTGATATGAGATGCTCGAAGAAGATTATTGTTACAAGATAATAACAATAAGAGGGGGAGAGGTGACTCTCCCCTTTAAAGGAGATATTCTATGAGTTCTTTTCTTTTAATTCTTTTCCTGTTGAATCAGGCACGCAATATCGAGTATGTCGGCAGTTGGCCATTTTCAGAAGCTTATTATATTTCAGCAGCGAAAGTAAATGAACATCCAAGGGTTTTTATGGGTTTTTATGATGGTATATGGATGGTTGATGGAAGGAATCCTCAGAATCTCAATGTTATTGCTGATATCCGATATCCTCCTACAAAGAAGATAAAAGGTCTCTACGCGAAAGACACACTTTTATTTAGTTTAATAGAAGATATTGAGAATATTAGTGACATAAGAAGAATATTGAAGATTTACCAGATAGGAACATCTTCAATAGAGTTTATGAGCTCAACGGTCTTAGGAGATGCCCTTCCTGCATTTGCCAGTGCTGAAAGATACCTTCTGGTCGGATGGTCCACTTGGCCTAATTCCGGTTTTCAGATTATGGATATTTCAGATTTAAGAAATCCGACAATCGTTAGCAGATGCACCCTTTCGACGAGCGGTGCAGGTAGTATGAGTATTGCGGTTAAAGATTCATATGCACTCTGTTGTTGCACGGCTCAAAGTCCGCTACGGATAGTAGACATAAGCAATCCTTCACATCCTATAGAGATAGACAGTTTTCCAATCATGGGAGGAAATTTAAAGATTAGAGACACCTTAGCTTTTCTACTCGGTCATGGCGATACGATGCTTTATATTCTGAATGTGGCAGACCCAAGAAATCTTTCTGTTGTGAGCCAATGGAGAAAAGAAAGGAATAGACCAGCCAGTTATGACATTAAAGACAACTACGTTTTCGTCGTTTCTGAGTCTTCTTATATGTTCATACTGGATGTTTCCAATCCTTCTTCGCCAGTTGAAATCGGAAGTATTGAATTACCTCCATGGGGACAAGTTGCTGTTATCGACTCGACTGCTTATATATTAACCCGTGGTCAGGGACATAGGTTTGTGGGCGCTCTGCTTAGTGTGGATGTATCAAATCCATCTTCGCCATCAATCGTCGGCGAATTGTTGACACCTGGTGAAGGAAGAGCAATGCAGATGAAGGATACTTTTGCGTATCATATTACATGGAATGATTATAAGGATTTGGGGCGACTTTATGTAATGGATGTGAGTGAACCAACCCTACCCAATCCGGTCAAATGCTGCACCCTGCCGGGAATGGCTTTTAAATCTCATAAGGATGGCGATTTTTTATTTCTCTGCTTTGGTGATTCAGGTCTTTATATCTACAAGACAATCGAACCCAACTCCCCAGATTTGGTAGGAAGATTTTATATACCAGGTTGTTTTATACGGGATGTCTTTGTTCGGGAAGGAGACACTCTTGCATTCGTGACCGGAGATATGTTAAGGGTTCTCAACCTCTCTGACATCTCAAGCATTTTT
>JAOUPE010000248.1 GCA_029880025.1 Caldifarciminota bacterium | reverse complement strand
CCAATATTAGCCTCAGCGGTCGGCAGAGAAAGTGAATAGAAAGAATCGGGTGAAGTAGAAGTATATTGACTAAAATCGCGCCAGGGGATATTATCGATTAGAAATCTACCCCGTACATCGCCTGAACCAGCTATATTAAATTTAACTTTGGCTTGAACCGAAGAACCAACTGAAATTACCGAGGGCACGGTTAAATCGAGATTACTGATTTCAAAACCGATAGGCATGGGTTGGAAAAAGAAACTAAAAACTTCACTCTTGCCATCGTTTTCACCAATCGGAAGACTATTCCGATCATGTGCCTGAATCTGCCAGACATAATACTTATTTTCGTTAAGGGCTCGGGCAATATTAGGGTAGGTAAAACTGGTAAAATCGACGATGGTGTCTTGATGATGAGCGATATTATTTATCGCTTGAGTTGGAATTTGACCGGCTAAAACTTCACAAATCTTTATCGAATAATGAACCTCAAAACCCGGATGAGATGTTGCCTGAGTCCATTGATAGGTTGGATTGGCAATCCTTATGGTATCTCTATCAGCTGGTACAAGTAGAGATGGAGTTGTGAAGCCTAAAATTGTGAAGTTTACCGGATTACCCGAAGTCAAAAGTTCACCGGTTCTTGAACGGATTAAGTTACAATAAAGGGTATAGGTTCCTTCTAATAATCGATTAGTGCGAATTATTACTTCCCGATACGAAGGATTATATGTGATACCTCGGTAGTTTAGAAAATCTCGATTATCGCGAAAGATGGTTTGAGCTGCGTCAAAAACAATAATTTCAGAAGAGCCTTTAGCAATGAAACCATTTTCAAAAGAATACAGGCTATCGACCAATTTAACTGTTTCAGGTTCTACCCCCTCATACCTAATTTCAATATTTACGATTCCAGGATTATTTTCCCAGTCCGAAAGGTAGGGCGATGGATAAGACTCGCAGGTTACATGTACGGACCATTGGGCAGATAAAAAAGTAAAGGGGAAAAATAATAGAAAAAAAATTAAACATTTTGACTTTTGAAAAAATGGTTTCATTTTTTCCTCCTTCATAAAAACAGTTTTTTGGTTTCAAGAATTCTCGAAGTAGAGAAAATCCAACACAGAATTTATTCTCTAACTTGATATAATTTGTCATTTCTTTTTACTTTTGTAACTTCATGGGGAGCACTTCTTAATTCTTATAACTACCTCCTTCTGTGATTTTAACTATTAAAAAACTATTCACAATAAGTTAAAGTAAACGTCTTCATAAGTCAAGGTTAAATTTACAAATTTTAATTGATAGGATTTTTCTTGATTTTTAAAAAAGTGATAATTACTCAATAGTTCTGTCGTAACTCACTATATTAGAAAAGATGAAATTAAGTTGTTATGAAAAAAACTTAACTAATGACTAATGTTATTCTGAATTATTTAGCTAATCTTCTGGCAGATTTACGCCAAATTGACAAATCAAATCGCCTTTGAGTAATGATTTTAAAACATTTACCTGAACCGGTTGGTCAAGCACAATTTCCCAATAGGCTTTATAGAAACCGGCACTGCAATTGCAAAATACCGGCGAAATCGGCTTGTCTGATTCTAAAAAGGCATGTTTTACCCAGGGACAATGACAATAATAATACCGCTTCTTTGATTCATCGGTTGCCTTTAAATACTCCTTAGCCATATGCGGGATTTTCTTTACGATAATCTTATCGCCGGCACGAACTCCGGATTCGATATACGGGTCATTTTTAATCAATTCAATAACTTCTTTGGTGATTTCCTGAGTGAAAAATGGTCTTTGTTCGGTATAGTGTTTCTCTAATTCGGCAACAAACTCTCGGTGTTTATTTGCCAGAAATTCATCGATATTTTTTGATTTGAGAAATTTTTCTCGGTCTGGTTTTCTTGATGCTTCATAACGGTCTCTCAGTCCCTGACCCAAAAATTTAATGCACCGCTCTGAATCGAATTTTTGTTCAAGCCTCGTAATTAATTGCTTGGTATATTTCGGTTTCTCCTTAGGATGTATGCCCAATGGAGGCATTTCAATCCCGGCAAAAATCTCGTTTCGGAAATCTTCGCCGAATTCCTCAACTAATCGCCTGGAAAGATTTTCGATTACCTCGCTGCCATCAATCACTTCCATCGCAGCAATATATAGTTCGTTGATTCTTTTAAAAAATCCGTATCTTAAGATACTCAGATAATTATCAAAAGTATTTTGCCCGATACTTATCAAATGGGCAGAATAGTCGTAAAAATCCTGGTGTGAGGCGTTATCGATATCTTTGCCATTCTTTTGTAAAAAGGCAGCAAAGTCTTGAAGATGTTGAATCGATGCCTTGATGGTTTCTTCTTTTAATTTTCTCTGTTCGGCGAATTTTTTGAATCCTTGGATATCCATTTCAGATTATTTGTCTCATTATAAAAATATTTGGCAGTTTATCAATGAATAAAATGGGACGCTTCGATTTTTCTTGACAAAGGTATTGTTTCATAGTGAAAATAAATAGCAGCGTCCCATTTACTTACCTTTGACAGCGATGAGTTTATGGTTATAATATATGACTTTGAACGAAAACAAAAAATATCGGTTTAACCGATTAGGAATAGTTGGATTTAAATCCATAATTAAAATTATTAAAAGGAGGCAAATCGATGTTGGATAAAAAAGCAGACCTGGCAGGACCAGGCATTGGCAATTATGCCGATTTAGAAAAAATCCTGCCCAATGATTACAAGCCCCTCTTGAAACCCTTGGAACGGATGGAAGCATTGTTCATGATAAAGGAATATATCGAGAAAAAACTGTGCAAGGCGCTTAATCTCCAGATGGTTCAGGTTCCGCTGATTGTTGATGTTCAGAGTGGGGTCAACGATATGCTGGACCGGGATGGTTCACGGACTCCAATCCAGTTCCATATTTCGAACGATTATGACAAGAATCCAATCGATGCCCAGATTGTTCAAGCCGCAACCAAATGGAAGCGACCAGCCCTCAGACAATTTGGCTGTAAGGTTGGCGAAGGTATCTGCACCGACATGAAGGCAGTGCGTAAGGATTATTTTCTCGACCATGACCACAGCTCCTATGTTGACCAATGGGATTGGGAAAAGGTAATCACCGCCAAAGACCGTAACCTTGATTATCTAAAAAATACGGTCAAAAAAATCTGGAAGGTTATTTACGGTGCCGGTGAATATGCGCGCGAACATTTTCCAAAACTCAGGACCAGAAAGTATCCGGATTTGCCAGAAGAACTGACCTTTCTCCATGCCGAGGAAATTCTTGAAATGTATCCGGAC
>JAOUPE010000247.1 GCA_029880025.1 Caldifarciminota bacterium | reverse complement strand
AATCAAAACCAGGCAAAACGAAAGTATCGGTTATCGGTGAAGTGATTGATAAAAGGTAAATTTCTTTTATATTATCTATGCATTCGATGAATAAATATTTAACGGTTAATCGCCTTGAATTCATGGTCACTTATCAGTGCAACTCAAACTGCAAGCACTGCCAGATTTTGAAAGAAGAGAAATCAATTCTGCCAAAACAGGTTGATAAGGACCTTGCCCAAGAAATCGTCCGAAAAGTTAGTGAAAAGTATCATTCGGAATCAATCATGACTTTTGGTGGTGAGCCGTTATTGCATCCTGAAGTTGTCTATGCGATTCACGCTGCAGCAAAACAGTCTGGCATTCCCGGTCGCGAGCTAATCACCAATGGCTACTGGTCAAAAGACAAGTCCGAGATTAAACTAATCGCCAATAATTTAGTAAAAGCCGGAGCAAATGAAGTATCAATCTCGGTTGATTCTTTTCATGCTGAACACATACCAATCGAATTGGTAAGAGAAAGTGCTAAGGCTTTGTTAGAAGCCAAAATCGATAAAATTAAATGGAATCCTTGCTGGCTTGTATCCGAAGACCACGATAATGAATGGAATCGCCGGACAAAATCGATATTGAAAGAATTGTCCGACCTTTCGATTGAAATATCATCAGGGAATTATGTCAAACCTGAAGGCAATGCCCTTAATTGGTTAAAGGAGTTCTTACCGCCAAAAACCCAAATCCCAAAAGGTAAATGCGAAGATATTCCTTATGCCGAGCCGCTTGATTCTGTGCACGGTATTTCGGTTGAACCGGATGGACAGATTACAGTTTGCAATGAACTTCCTATTGGCAATGCTAATGATACGGATATAATCAAAATCGTGGAAAATTATGACCCTTATCAGATTCCAGAAATTAAAGCAATTGTGCAAAATGGTATGAATGGACTAATTGATTGGGCAAGGCAATATGGCGTCGAACCCGATTCTAAAGGATATTACTCGATTTGTGACATGTGTATTTCTCTTAGGCGAAGAGTAAATGAAAGAAAATAAATTCTATCAAGAATACGCCTATTATTACGATTTTATCTGTAGCGACCGAAAAAAAGACGTCGAAGTTCTTAAGAAACTCATTAAAAAACATAAAAAATCGAAAGGCGACAAATTACTGGATGTGGCATGTGGACCAGGTTTAGAGGACAAATATCTAAAAGAAGATTTTAGGGTAACCGGAATCGACCTGCACCCAGGCATCCTCAATTTTGCCAGAAACCGAAATCCTGATATAAACTATCTGATTGGTGATATGCGAAATTTTAAGCTCAATGAGAAATTCGACGTTATCACCTGTTTTGATGCAATGTGCCATCTTAGGAATCATAAAGACGTAAGCATGACTCTCAAAAATTTCTATAATCATTTAGCAAAAGGAGGAGTTTTAATATTTTATATTGACGACCATATTCTGAAAAAGCATTTTAAGGAAGATAAGATAGTCGTAACCCAAAAAACCAAAGGAACCTTAAAAGTTATTCTGATTGAAATTTATCACAAGAACCAAAATCGAATCGAGAGTAATGTAATTTATTGGATAAAAGAAAAAGGAAAGACTCGTATCGAAGTATTGCCGACCGATTATTTAGGGTTTTTCGAGGTCAGCAAAATCAAGAAAATGCTTAACAAATTGGGTTTTAAAGCATATCTGTACAGCACCGATAAAGAAACAACATTTTCGACAAGAAGCTACACCAAAAAGAGTTTATCGCCGATATTTATTTGTGAAAAATAATTTATTAGGGAGATTGCAATGGCAATTAAAAGCAGAATTCTATACTATGGATGGAAGGAAAATTCGAAGTGCATCTGATTCACGCTGGCTGGTGAAAAAGTAAAAGCTGGGAACAAGCCAGGCTGTGGAATCCCCCATACTATTTGGGATCAATATATACATGTACCCCCATATCGAGACAGACTGCGTTACAGTAAATAGTGGAATGCCGTCGATATCATTACCAATCTTACTCCAGTTGACTTTGAAAAGAAATTCGATAGACTATTTAAAAAATACTAGGGCATGCTTTATGAAGGAAGTTTAATAACTGCTAACCAGGTAGTGGTAGGTTCCGCGTTCGTTGTCAAGTCTAAACCTTATTTTGAAGAAAAAATCACGAAAGATATTCTACCGCTGGAAAAATTTCCTCTGCCGACTAAAGAGTGTCGAAATATACTTAAAGGCAAGGCGATAACAGCATTCGACAAATACTTTGACCAAATTAAAAGTAAAAATGAAGTAATCGATTTCGTAAAAAAAGAACTGAAAAATACCCGCAATGCCACTAAAAATAAAGCGGTAAAATTTTTGAGAAAGTGGGGTGACAAGCAAGTATGAAGAAAGAAAATCAGATGATTGCGGTTTGTGGTCTGGACTGCAAAGACTGTGATATTCGGGAAGCAACCAACAATCCTAAAATTGCTCAAGAAATTGCCGATTGGTTTAAAAAAGAAAGAAATACCGAGCTAAAGATTGCGGACATCCACTGCTTGGGTTGCCGAGGTGATAGAGCAAGACACTGGTCTGCAGACTGTTGGATACTGCAATGTTGTGTTGATAAGAAAGGATTAGAATTCTGTTATCAATGCAATGATTTCCCTTGCGATAAACTCAATGAGTGGTCAAAGCAAAACCAGAGGTACGGAAAAGCTTTAGAGCGACTAAAAAGGATGCAGTGAAATGCCGGAGAGATTATCGGCTTGGGAAAAGGAATATCGGAAAGTCGAATCTCTTTGGGGATTTAAACCTGACCCAATACTGATGAAATATGCTGACTTAGTTCCAAAAGGTAAGATTTTAGATTTAGGGATTGGAGAGGGTAGAAATTCACTGCCCTTTGCTAAGATAGGCTATGAAGTTGAAGGTTGCGATATTTCACCAACCGCGATTAAGCGTTGCATTGCAATAGCAAAAAAAGAGAAACTAAAAGTTAAGGTTGAAGCAAAAGACTTATTAAAAATAGATGTTACACATGAAAAATATTCGCTTATCATTGGGGCATGGGTATTGAATTTCTTTAGAAAAAATGAGGCTGTGAAGATTATCAAGAAGATAAGAAATGGTTTAAAAAAAGACGGGTTTGTTTACATCGCAGTGTTCTCCCCGGACGACCCTGGTTGTGAAAGAGCTAAAAGAAATCTACCAGCCGTGGAAGAAAATACCTACTATGACCGAGAGAAAAATTGTTATTTTCATTACTTTACTAAAAAAGAGGTCTTATCTCCATTCGCCGATTTTAAACTTATTCACTATTCCAAAGGCATCGAATTA
>JAOUPE010000245.1 GCA_029880025.1 Caldifarciminota bacterium | reverse complement strand
TGAGAGATAATCCTGAGTCTTGGTCACACCCAGCGCTTCGATTTTTCTTTTGGTTGGACGCAAACCTGCGGTATCGACCAGTCTGATTGGTATACCGGCGACGACCATCCTTTCTTCTAAAACATCACGGGTTGTGCCAGGGATTTCAGTAACGATTGCCCTTTCCCGTTCCAGGAGACGGTTAAAAATACTCGATTTGCCGACATTTGGTTTACCCGCAATCACGACCAAAGCACCTTCACGCAAGAATCGCTCGGTCTCACCTTTTTTGATGATTTTACCAATCCTGGTTTCGATTCTTCTTAAGTCGGATTTGATTTTTTTGAACAGGGTATTGTTTTCATCTTCTTCGAATTCTAAGAGATTTTCGACCTGGCATAGAGTATTTTTTAATTCTTCGGTTAGATCAGCAATGATTTTGGATAACGAACCGGTAAGCTGTGAGATGGCACTTTGTCTGGCTTGTTCGGTTTTCGCCTGAACCAGATCCAGAACCGCTTCGGCTTGAGTTATATCCATCTTGCCGGAGAGTACCGCGCGCTTGGTAAACTCACCGGGTTCGGCAAGTCGGGCACCTTGTGCTAAGAGAATTTTTAAGATTGTCTCGGCGATTAGGGTTCCGCCATGGCAAGAGATTTCAATCATATCTTGGCCGGTATAGCTTTTTGGAGCTCGAAACACTGAAACCAGCACGGTATCAATGGATTCCAAAGTCACAGGATTAATAATCTTGCCATAATTGACCGTATGAGTAGGCGATAAGGAAGGTTTTCGTTTGCCCACGAATATCTGGTCAGCAAGGGAAAAGGCAGTTTGACCAGAAATTCTTATAACGGCGATTCCGCCTTCACCGGGCGGTGTTGCAATTGCCGCAATGGTTTCGGTCCAACCAACCATTGACTCAATTATGTCCTAACAATTTAACCGGTGCGACAATTATATTCTTTCGATACCCGCTGCCAACCGCATATACTTTGACATCAGTAAATGGCGATAACGCCTTTTCCACCACTTCGCGTTCTCGGTCCGAGAGCTGGTCTAAAGCCATCTCGCGGTTAGTTTCCAGGACAATCCTGGCAATTGCGGTTGCTTTTTTGCAAAGGAAATTCTGCCGCCGCATTCGATAACCACTCACATCGACCATCAAACCCGGAACTTCAGGATGTTTACGTTGCACGATGAGTCGAGTCAAATATTGGATTGACCGAAGGGTAAAACCACGGTAGCCAATCAAAAGACCATTGGAATACCGAGTCTTGATATTTGCATAATAACCAAGTTCGGTGTTCTTCACATCGAGTTTTGCTCTGACCCCGATAAAGTTGAGAAGACTCCTAAGCACATCTTCTATTGCGCTGGCGATTTGGTCACCGGTTTGGTCTGTAGTTGCGGTTTCAGCCATGAGATACCTCCTTTTCTCGCTATTATACTCTCCACAATCGAGAGGATATTATATATGAACCAATACAACTGTAATCCAGATGGGAAGTTTAAAAAGATTACAGTTAAAAAAATCGGCATAAAAATTTGCAGCACCTTATTCCGCTTATCGGCGCTGGTTAAAAGATTCTGCGCTAAAAATGAGACCCCCATCAAAATCGGTAGAATATAAAAGGGGTCTTTCATCGATAGATCTTTGAGCCAGAAGACAAAGCTGGCACGTCGTAAATCAATCGTGGAACGTAAGACCGAATAGAGTGCCCAGAAGATGGGAAGTTGTATGATTAGCGGTAAGCAGCCCGAAAGAGGATTTATTTTGTAAAGTTTATATAATTGCATCGTCTCACGATTTAATGCCTGAGAGTCATTCTTATATTTCTTCTTCAGCTCTTCCAATTTGGGTTGTAATAGTTGCATCTGCTGCATCTGCTTGGTTGAACGGTGGGTCAATGGCCAGAAAAGTCCTTTCATCAACATCGAGAAGATGACTATCGCAACACCATAATTACGGAAGACTCGATACAGAAAATCAAGAATTTTTAGGATTGCTAAACTGAACGGCTTGGGCCAGCCTAATTCAACCGCATTCTCTAAGCCAATACCATAACTTTTCAATTGGTCATATTTTAATGGTCCTAAGAATAGCAGATAACTATTTTCGTTTTGACTGCTTCGAGTACCGGCTGAAAATGCGATTCGGTTATCGGGTAAAAGATAAGCGGTCGTCGTATCAAACTTGGTCGAGAGCCCAACTAAACTTATGAAGAAATATTTGGTGCGTAATCCAACCCAATCTACCATATCGGTAAGGACCAGACCATTTTTTAACTTTTTTGCCGGGTAGCCTTTGAATTGATTGAGACCTTTATGATAGAAACGAAAATGATTCAAGTCATCGCCTACATTCGGTTCGTTAGTGGCAAGCCCGGCACCAGCATTTATAAGATAACCCCGACTTTCGCCTTCGAGTCGCATGACAAAATTTAACGAGTAATCGTGATTGAGTCGAAAGATTTTTTTGACCTTTAAACCGGAAACGAATTTTTCGTATTCGACGCTCGAATCGGTGGCTTTTGTATTCATCATTAAATCGGACAAATCCAGAGAACCCTGGTCGGTCAACAATACAGTTGAGAATAGTCTAGTATCTTTTGGAACAAGTTCGGCTTTGTGTTTTTTGACATAAACCGATTTAATCGTGCCGCCCTGGTTGGAAAAGACAATACGCAAGTCTTCATTTTCCAAGGTGTTTTCGATTTCGGGTTCAACCTTTTCCAATGCCTCGACTTTTGGGGATGGTTTTAATGGTGGTTTTTTGGTGACGGGTGGGCTTACTATTTTTTCGGTCGTTTCCGGTTCAGGTAAAGTCTTTTGAGTTCGGGCTGGAGTTGGGGCACGGAAAAGAAACTGCCATAACATAATGACTACAAAGATAACCGCAAAAGCGATGGCTATTCGTTTCGTGTCATCCATTTCGACTCCGTAGCTTCAGGATTTGAGAAATGGGTAGGAACCGGGTCGTAGCCACCAACAAAGAATGGATTGCAGCGTAAAATTCTTTTGATACTGAGTAGCATCCCTTTCGCGACCCCGTATTGCTTAAAAGCAACAACCGAATACTCGGAACAACTTGGGTAAAATCGGCAGGAATGAGGCAGAATATTGGAAATCGTCATTTGATAGATGCGAAGTAAGAAAATTATTAAACTACGTATCACGGGTAACTCCCTGGGCGAGGGTTAACATTTCTTCTTGTAATTCCCGAAAACTTTTATTTTGGGCATTAGGACGGGCTTGGAAAATATATTCAAACCCTTCCCGGAAATAATCTTGGTTAAGACGATAACCTTCCTTGAGTCGGCGTCTTATCGAATTTCTCATC
>JAOUPE010000246.1 GCA_029880025.1 Caldifarciminota bacterium | reverse complement strand
ACGCTTTACGCCATCTTCTTCAATTCCAACCGGGGTCGTGAACATATAAAGATTTCCCAAACAAGGAACTCGATGACCAGAACTGTTGACAATCCAGATGTCTCCAGAATCCGGCGGAATCGTCATTTGATTCAATCGATTGAACCAGAAATAGCCACCACAAAGATAAAATCCTCGATGATAAGTCCGATTGAAATAACGGCTGATTCTTGTTCCAGTTCCCAAAAACCAGTTATCCGAACGAATCGAATCATAAGGAATACTTACGTTATTGGTTAAATCAGTGACCTGCAGAGTCAATGAATCAGGAGTTGTTGCTCTAACCCATCTTACTTCATAATTCGAACCGCGATATGCCCAGGCATAGCCTAAGGTCGGTGGTGCAGTTCCTAAACTGTCCGCACCATGAATCTCAAACACACCATTACAACCTGACCGATTTCTTTGCGCATAAAAGTCAATAAACCGAAAAGTTGATTCATTCACCTGGGTATCAAACTGCAGGGCAAACCCATCAATAATCGGTGAAAAATCAGAATAAAGCATTCCATTTATCATGGTTGAAAGTGAACCCTGAGCAATGATTGTCGTATCAATGGTTAAATCCTTCAGAATGTACCGATAGATTGGCTGGCTTAAGCTTTGATGCTTAATAATCGGCTTAAAACTGACTTCATAGGTATGACCGGTATAATGAGACGGGTCATATTCTAAGGCAGAAAGACTCAAAGTATTACAACCGCCCTGAGTATGATGAACCGGTGCAGCCGAAGGATGGTCATTCACAATCTGGACCGTTATCGGACTGATATCAAGGGCAAAAGTATCCTGGTCTCTTGCTTTGACCATGATATAATGGTCTCCATTGTGGAAATTATAAGTATTCCATTGATAACTTCCGGTATTAATTAGTCCAGTTGCAATCGTATCCCAATGCGTTTGATTCGGACTCAAAAATAAATCAATCAGCAGGCTATCATGGTCAGGGTCATCAGCTTCCCATCGAATCGGAACCGTGCTGCGCACCGAGCCGCCAATCGGTGCTAAAAGTGAAAGGTCGGGTACACCGTTTCCTGGATTATTCACAATGAAACAGGTGTCAGAAACATCTTCACCAACTGCCAGAGTATCGTAAACCGTGATTCGGATTAAATATCTTGTGCCATCAGGAACATTCCGAGTATTCCATAGGTAAGAGCCAGTAGAAGGGATACCGGTAACAATATCCTGATAGGTTTTGCCACGGTCTCGCGAATAAGAGACATCAGCTAAAAGTGGTGCACCGGTCGCGCTCGAATCGCGCCAGGTTACCAGATAATCACCTGAAATCTCCTCACCGCCATTAGGACTTAGAACCCATGCCTTATGCGTGACAAAATTGGCATCATAGAGTCCTTGGGCTAAATCCGAATTATGGGCTAAATCTAAAGTATCCGCACCATAGATTACCGCAATCACAACCCGGGCAGTTTCCTGCGGCGCCAAAACAAATGGTCCGGTGCACTGAACAAATCGGACATCGGTAGCAGAATCAATCGTATCAAATGGACGGTAAATACCGGTTGGGTGGTCATAGCCAGCTACAGTCAAATAGGCTTCAAGGTCATTAGCCGGGTCTGGCACACCAGGACCGGGCTGACCAGGATTACGCAAAATCTTGAAAGCGGTTAAACCGAGTTGTCCACCTGGACCGACCGGACTTTCCAGGAAATCGAAGCCGATATATCCAGGAATATGCTGCCAGCCTGGTTCAGAGAAATCCGAATCCCAGGCATAACCAAGATTCCTTAGACTGTCCGAACCAACCAAATCATCGGTCGCATCACCAATATCAGCATCGCAACAGCAGCCAGCAAAAATATGGCTCAAGGTATCGGTATCTGAGTTGTTGATGATTAGATAGGTGAAGAATAGAAAATCCTCGTAGTAATGATAATACCAGGAATAACCGATTTGGATTATCTTGATGTTCAATGGTTTGCCAGGTGCATCGTGCCGGGTGCTGTCCAAGTCGTTGAGAACCGCATAACTGTCTAAGTTAGAAATTATAATCTTTTCGCCTTGCGGTGTGCGTCTGGGCCAGATTGCAGTATCATTAGGGTTATCCGAGAAATAAATGCGGTCAAGGGTGTCGGTATAACCGGGTTCATTGGGCAAATCACCGGGCGCAAATTCAGAAGTGGCAGATGAAGGGTTATAGCCGCAGCTCTGATAGGGTTTTATTGCCAATACCTGGGCTGCGGATAGATGACTGCGGGCTCTGCTATTAGCAAATCCTCTAACACAGGAATCAAAACTGGTCGGAGTGGTTCTTCGGTAATAGATGTATTCATCATCAATTTTAATGATACCTCTTGTTGAATCAAAACCGGCACGGCTCGTAACCGGAATCGAAGTAACAAGCGAATCAATGTTCGAGGTTAGTCCGGTAACAATCGTATCGG
The DNA here is from genome assembly GCA_029880025.1 of Caldifarciminota bacterium. GTDB lineage: Bacteria > Hydrothermota > Tepidihabitantia > Tepidihabitantales > JAOUPE01 > JAOUPE01. The sequence goes on along the minus strand of JAOUPE010000246.1, from coordinate 878 downwards.
GTTGCAAAGCACAAATCCAGATACCGGCACCAAAGATATATTGTTCGTTGGTGCCTCTGGGCCAAATGCCGCAATTCTCATAGCCGAACATTCCGTAATTGGATGCCTTTAAATAGAGCAGACCAGCATCATGCCAGCCAACGTCAAAGATTGCCCAAGCCGAAGGAACAAATAGCAGCGATATAGCTAAGATGAAAAATATGGTCATTGCGAGCGACCGAAGGGAGCGTGGCAATCTCATGGCTTTGTTCTTAGATTGCTTCGTCGCAAAGTTCCTCGCAATGACATATCCTTTATCAATTACGAATTTCATTTCATCCTCCTATCGCACTACTGCAATCTTTTTGGTTTGTATTGAATTTCCGATGAAGATTTTCAAAAAGTAGATTCCGGTAGGGAGTGCTTCAACATTAAGGCATAGTTCATTATCAACAACGGTTTCGAGTTTGAGCCCTTTGCTCATGTTACCACCAGAAGCATTAAATAATTGAAAATCGGGAGGTGCATGAATATTTATCCCATTTAGTTGAATCCTTATTCGTCCTTTGACCAATGAAGCAACTCTCCAATCCGCATTGGGTAAAAACTGATTTCTCTGCGTTATACCGGTTAAACTCGGAACATATAGCTTGAGACTGAAATCCAACCAGTTTGCCGCATAAGCGCGGTCCTGGTTTGAGATGATAGCATAATATTTGGCAGTATCCGGGCAGATAAAATCAAATGCACTGGTTCTAATATCATTACCCAAATATAATGCACCGAATCGGGTTCGAGCTAAATAATTGTTGTAGCCATCAGGATTGGTAATATAGCAATCAATGATTCCAGAATCTTGTTTATCCGCATAGAACTGGTAGAATCGAATCGAATCATCC
>JAOUPE010000244.1 GCA_029880025.1 Caldifarciminota bacterium | reverse complement strand
TGTTTTGGTTTGTTCGGTCCACCGTCCATGCTCGGTGCAATAAACCGGGATTTCAATCCAGCGGGAAAAAGGAGGTATTAAAACATCTTCTTTGAGCATCCGGTCTTGTTTGGCACCTAAAATAAGTTCGCCGGCTAAACCGAATATATAGTATTTACTCCTATTTTGGACTCTGACCTTATTCACCTGGCTGTTTTTCAGTTCACGGATTTCCAGAAAACCATTATTCACCGATTCTTCAAATGTCAAATATCTTGTATCACTTTCATTACTCACTACAATCGGGAATATGATTAAGTTCTGGTATCGAAAAGGATTTTTCACCTTACATTGTTCAATCAATCTTAGTAGGAGTTTTTCTTTAGATCGGTCGATTACTGTTCCAGAAGGCGTATCCAGATTTTTGAGCCCGAGGCAAAAACTTAAGAATACGGCAATAAGTGATAATGTCACCTTCATTTTATCCTCTTCAATTTATGTTCAACTTCATTTACCGGTCAATTTGAATTCGTATGGGATTGAAACCCATACTCGTACTAACATATCTTGTTGCTTTGCTGGAGTGAAACGAGCTTTTCTTGCCGCTTCGAGTGCTGCCTGGTCTAAAACATTGTTTCCAGAGGACTTTTCGATTATCACATCAATTAATTCACCCTTAATAATTTTTCCGCTTACTATCGAACTATCGATGTCAACCAGAGTCCTAACCACGACCTTTCCTTCAATTCCAGCAAGACGGGCAACTTCAGGATAAACAGGTCGAGGAATATATACTGATTTTGGTGGTACTTCAACTTTCCAATAAGGAACGGTCGGCGGGTCTACATCTGTGATTTTTCTAAAGGATTCGATTTTATCGGTTGGTCCAATCGTAGCTGCTTCAACTTGGTCGGGTGAAGTCGCTGCCACCGGTAATTTAGGTCGTTCAACAGGCGGTGGTTCAACCTCTTTCACCAAGACCGGTGGTAGCTCTTCCCATACTATCTCTTTTTCACCTTTTAAACTATAGGGCGTAATACTAAAATCTTTAGGCAGAATGATAAAAGCGACTATTATCAAAAGGAGTGCGCCAATCAGCCCCAACCGTGAGGAACGGGTATAATAACGGTCCTCATCCCAATTCAGGGCAGGACTTTGGGTTTGATATGCTTTTGCCATTTTTCCTCCTTTCACTTATTATATACAACCGAACGGTCAAAAAAATTCCGCAATAAATTAATTGAAATCAATTGTCATTTATCTATAATTTCTTTGTTGACATAGGGTTATAAGAAGCTACCTTGTAACCTTAAGGGTAAAAACTCCGTCTTATTTAAAAGATAGGAGGTCGAATGAAAAAATCTTATGTATTATTATTTCTTATACTGGCTGTGGCTTGCTTAGCCACAACCCATCAGGTTGATATGGTAAATTTTGCTTTTATCCCTGATACTCTAAGCATTTACGAGGGAGACAGCGTGCTTTGGATTAATCAAAGCAATCTATTCCATACTACGACCAGTGGCGATACCGGGGTGCCAAATGGAATTTGGGATTCTGGGTCAATAGCACCAGGCGATTCGTTCTTGTTTCATTTTGTGAACGCAGGAACCTATCCATATTATTGTACTCCCCACTGGCAATTTGGTATAATTAGATTAATTATTTCTGCTCCGGCTGATATTAGAGAAAGTAAATCGGATTTCTCTTTTAAACACCAAACCAGACAAAATTATCCCAACCCCTTAAGCTCTTATACTTATATCACTTATCAACTCAAAAAACCAGGAAGAGTAGTAATTAGAATCTACGATGCTACTGGACAACCGATCAGGAATTTTATTAAGCAACACAATGCTCCTGGTAATTATTCGATAATCTGGAATGGTCATGATGAAAAAGGGCAAAAAGTTTCTGCCGGTATTTATTTCTATCAAGTGAATTTGGCTGGTACCAGTTATACCCAAAAAATGCTTGTGAATAAATGATTTTTGGTTGTTCGATAAACATTAGCCCAGGGCTTGGATTGAAAGGAGGTTAATGGATTTATCCAAATTTATCATTCCGCTTGGCATAGCCACCTATGCTGTACTCTTGCTCGCAATACTTACCGGTTTGCGGGTAATTAAAGTAAAGGTGAAATGGCATAAAATGATTGCATTGATTGCATTAATTATTGCGTCAATACATGCAATCATCGTAATATATCTCAACTACTTTTAACCAGGGAGGTCAAAATGAAGCATCTTTCAAAATTTCTATATCTTGCTGGAATAATTTGCTTTTTCATTACCAGCGCAATTGCCCATCCTCCAGACAGTCTCGAGCTGAATCTTGATTCAACTGGGATACTCAGTATCAAGGTATTCCATACGGTCAAAGACGAAGCCAAACATTACATAACTAAAATCGTCGTCGAGTTAAACGGCAAAGAGATAATCCAGCAAAGTGTAAATAGTCAGGTCAGCAAAAATGAACAACATGCGTTATACCGAATAATCGATGCTCAAGAAGGGGATAAAATAACCGTTACCGCGATTTGCAATATCACCGGCAAGAAAAAAGAGACCCTGATGAAAACTGCTCCAGAGAAAGTCGAAACGGAAAAAGAAGAGTAGTTTGCCCAGAGATTAGGGAACATTCACTATGAAAAAGTTATGTTTGATATTATTGTTATTTGTCGCCCAAATCAGCTCTGGACTCGAACCAGCGATGTTAAATCTAAAAGTACCCAGCGGTCTGGAAAAGAATCAATTGGTTTTTGGGATTCAACACCGTTTTTATGGTAAATTGACCGAAAATCCCTTTGGTACATTCTTCGGTCTTGATGCTGGAGCAAATGTCGGCGTGAATTTGAGATACTCTGTGTGGCCCAGACTTGATATTTACGGTTCGTACACGCGCTGGCAAAAAGAGTTTACACTGGGCGCCGGTTATGCCTATTTCATCCCCAGGTTATTCAGAAGTCAGATAAACATCGAATATTTCAATTACGAGAAGTTGGGTCTGCCTGATACAATATCAAAGCGAAGGCGTAACTTTTTTTATTCATTTCTGCTGCAAGGCGAACCAGTCGTTAATCAAATAAGACCGACCGTAAATGTTGGTTACGATGGTTATAATCAGCGTTTTGGTCTGGGCTTAGGATTAGATGTAGGGTTTGAACTCGAGATAGGTCCAATTGAAGGGATGAATATTATCGGTGAATATTTTCCGATAATAAACCAAGATACAATGGTCACTGGTCCCAAAAATAGTTTTGCTGCCGGGATTAAACTTAATACTTACGGTCATCATTTCATGCTCTTTATTGGAAATAAATCAGAAATCGGAACAAGGCGCTTAATGCTTGGAACTC
>JAOUPE010000243.1 GCA_029880025.1 Caldifarciminota bacterium | reverse complement strand
AAAGTATTATGATTTACCCTATAAAGAAACTTGCCTGCACGAATGTGTCTTATCTTCGACTAATTTGAAACAATACGGGGTTCGAACTTTAGATGTTGCCAAACGGCTATTAGATTTTGGTATCCATGCCCCAACCATCTATTTTCCCTTAATTGTACCCGAAGCCTTGATGATTGAACCGACCGAAACCGAATCCAAAGATTCGCTCGATGATTTTATTGACTCCATGATAAAAATCGCACAGGAAGCAAAAGAAAACCCCGAAATTTTGAAAAATGCCCCACACAATACACCGGTGCGACGTTTAGATGAAGCCCGGGCATCAAGGGAACTCGATGTTACTTATAAGCAATAACGAATGAACCAAATGATAACAAATAACATAAATTTTATTTACTTCTTGAATACTATTATTTGTCCAATTCGCTGTCATTGGCAAAATTCGATATAAATATGTTTGCCTCCGATATCAGTCAGGAAAGAAAAACTGAAATCATTCATAAAATAGCTCAAAAAGTCGTTGAGCTAAGACTCACTACCATTGCGATTGTGATGTTAGAATCAAGCAAACCTATATCTTTTTTAGGTTCGCAATTGATGATATTCTTTCAACCCATATTCACTTCAATTTTTCCTTTCACCCAATATGATGAATTTGCCGCTCTATTAGAGGACCGCAAAAATGTCGAAATTTTGATTCAGGAAATTGAACGATTAGATGAAGAAAAACGACAGAAAGGGAAAAAACCGGGTGATCGAAAAGAATAAAATAACCAGAGTTCTTGCTACTGATTGCGGTAGTACTACGACCAAAGCGATTCTGATTGAAAAACGCGGTGAGGAATATCGTTTAAAGGTCAGAGGCGAAGCACCGACCACGGTCGAAGCTCCATTCGAAGATGTGACTCGCGGCGTTTTGAACTCGGTTCGGGAAGTAGAAGAATTGAGCGGGATAAATATTCTTGACGGCGAGAAAATTACTAAGCCCAAGAAAGGCGATAAGGACGGGGTCGATATCTATATCTCAACCTCTTCGGCGGGTGGCGGTTTACAGATGATGGTTGCCGGTGTGGTCCTGACCATGACGGCGGAAAGTGCTGCCCGTGCCGCATTGGGTGCCGGTGCGATTGTTATGGATGTGATTGCGTCTAATGATGGAAGATTACCGCACGAAAAGATTGAACGAATTCGCACTTTAAGACCAGATATGATTCTATTGTCCGGTGGTATTGACGGTGGCACAATTTCTCATGTCGTTGAATTAGCCGAATTGATTCGAGCAGCTGACCCAAAACCAAGATTTGGCACTGGTTATAGTTTACCGGTGATTTATGCTGGTAATAAAGATGCTCGAGAGTTAATCCTGAAAACCCTAAATGACAAATCGGCTTTAGTTGTGGTCGAGAATTTAAGACCAGTATTAGAGCGTGAAAATCTGCAGCCCGCCCGTCAACGAATCCATGATTTGTTTATGGAGCATGTGATGGCACATGCCCCTGGCTACAAAAAATTGATGGATTGGACCGACGTACCAATTATGCCAACACCGGGGGCAGTTGGACTGTTGATTGAAAATATCGGCAAGACCGAAAAGATTAATGTCCTGGGTGTCGACATTGGCGGCGCCACGACCGATATCTTTTCCGTCTTTTCTGGCATCTTTAACCGAACCGTCAGCGCCAATCTAGGTTTGTCTTACAGTATCTCGAATGTCTTAGCCGAAGCCGGTGAAGCTAATATCATGCGTTGGATTCCATTTGAGATCGATACTTTTGAAGTGCGCAATCGAATTCGTAACAAGATGATTCGTCCGACTACAATTCCCTCGACTTTAGAAGAATTGAAGATTGAACAGGCAATTGCGCGCGAGGCTCTAAGATTAGCCCTGGAGCAACATAAATCAATGGCGGTAGGACTGAAAGGAGTTCAACAGGAAAGAACAATTTCGGATGCCTTTGCTCAGACTCTAACCGGTGAAACTTTGGTCGATATGATGGCACTTAATATGATTGTCGGGTCTGGTGGTATTCTCTCTCATTCGCCACGAAGAGTACAGGCGGCATTGATGATGATCGATGGATTTTTACCGGAAGGGGTAACGAGATTGGCTGTGGACAGTATCTTTATGATGCCTCATTTAGGTGTGCTCTCTGAAGTGCATGCCGAAGCAGCAAAAGAGGTATTTGAAAAAGATTGCTTAATTCCTTTAGGAACCTGTATCGCACCGGTTGGTGAAAGTAAACCTGGGGCAAAATGTGTTAGCGTAAAAATGACCATGCCGTCCGGTTCGACTGAAGATATCAATGTCAATTTTGGTGATATGTTACTAATCCCATTAGCCAAAGGTGAACATGCAAAAGCTTTAATCGACCCGGAGAAAAATTTTGATATTGGAGCCGGACGCGGAAAGCGAATCGAGGTCGAAATTGAAGGCGGCGTAGCCGGTGTTATAATTGACGGTCGGGGGCGCCAGCCCTTTAAATTACCTCAAGCGACAAAGCAACGGATTGAAGCTTTAAACGAATGGGCTCATGCCTTAGATATTTATCCGAAGTAACTCGATAATTCAAAGCACCGCTGCCCATAATCTTTTCCTCATTTTATCGGACTATTAAATAAATGCGAACAACTCTCGATTTGGCATTAGACAAATCTTGAATTAAAATTGGATATATGCCTGGTTCAGTAAGCGTAGTTAGATGTGAAAATTATAATTTATCCAGGGTTGATGCAGCAATTCGAAAGGCTCTTTCCTACTTTGGTGGTATCCAGGCTTTTATAAAACCAGGTGATCGAGTCTGTCTAAAACCAAATTTATTATCGGATTCCCGTCCCGAATCAGCGATTGTAACCCATCCGATTATTGTTGAGGCGGTAGCAAAAATGGTGATTGAAGCTAAAGGTCAACCCATCATCGTTGACAGCCCAGGCGCAGGAATACCCTACACGGTCGATGCTTTAAAAAAAGTTTACCAAGCGGCTGGCTACGATAAGATTCTGCCCGATGTTAGTAATATATTGAATTTAGATACAACCTGGTCTTTGGTTCCTAATCCACAAGCCAGATTGGTAAAGAAATTAGAAGTAATAAATCCGGTCCTAAATTGCACAAAAATAATCAACCTGCCTAAATTTAAGACCCACACCTTTACGATTTTTTCCGGTGCGGTAAAGAACATGTTTGGCATCGTGCCAGGATTTGTCAAACCCAGTTATCATGCCCGGCTTAACGATGTATTACATTTCTCTGAAATGTTATTGGATTTGATAACTCTGATTAAACCGACCATCAATATCATGGATGGGGTCATCGGTATCGAAGGCGATGGACCCGGCGCGTTAGGAA
>JAOUPE010000242.1 GCA_029880025.1 Caldifarciminota bacterium | reverse complement strand
AGCAAAGAGGATTATTAGCCCAATCAGGGCTGGTAATGAGCCTCTTCGGCTCATTCTCCCCAAAAGAAAGAAATTCTTAGTCGGGGATTCAAAGGGGTTTCGCCCCTTTGTTTTATTGTTTTTGATATTTATAGGCATCGCTGCCTCCTTTCTTGTTTTGATTGTTCTTTTATTACGCCTCGAAACACCGTTCATTACAACCTCGATTTATCTGAAAAAATAATGATATAAATAAAATCATTTGTCAAGAACAGCTTAAAATTCGTATCTTCTTAAATAATGCAACTTTATTAGATTTTTCTAATGGTTTAACATAAATATTATTTGGGTTAAAATTCTTTACATAACAAGCGGTGGCAAAAGAATCAATGCTTTGGGCAAAGGTGGTACAGGATCCAGGGTTATTGGGATTACTAAACGCTCGGGTGATTGCTCTTGACCCATCGGCAATTGGGTTGATGCCGACTGAATCGGTGTATTTATAACAATCACGGATTATGCTCAACTTTTGTGCTATTTCTCCATTCGGATAAAATTTCTCATACAGAAACCGCCAGTAGAGGCAGAAATTATTAGAACAATATTTTAATGACGTGTTGAGTTTTGTTTCTAAATAATCGTTAGCACATTTACGATAATATCTTGGTGCATTTTTCAATTCTTCATCCGCGCATACTACCGATTTAATGAATACCGCCTGACCCTCTGTAAAATATCTCCAAGTAGTGTCCCAAAATAGACTATCATTATACCTAAACTGGATACCATGATAGAATTCATGGGCAATTACGCTTAGAAAAGCCTTGTCTGCTGGATAGTAAGTATAGGGCCAGATATTCCTGGGGATTTCGTCGGCAATTCTTATTTTTCTATTTTTGCCAGTTGCACTTTTTGCCGTTGCATCATCGCTTAATTTACCATGATAGTATTCATTTCTGTCTCCCAAAAAGGTTTGATGAATATTATTAGAATCTTGAGGATTATCAAAATTCCATTTATTTACTAATGAGTCCCAGCTAGCAAGAGTTGCATTAAGGGTATAGGTTACATAAGCGGTATCAAGTGTATCTGGCGCATGAAAAAGAAACTGGTCTGTATAATAAACATAAGAGAAATCTTGAGATGATGGTGGAAACTGTGCTGTCCTTATTTTCTCAAGGGTGAGTTCTTTGCTACTGGTAGTATCGAAATTAATAGTATCAATAGCCCATAAAGCCCATACCCTCGTAATGCAAGTAGTTTCTGAAGTTGGATACCAGACAAAAGACCCGTTTCCATTCGCGTTTATTTCAACCACCTGACGTAATAAAATATCAGCATAGGCAGCGTTAATACAGCGTACTAAAATGTAAACATCAGGCTGATAACTTTGAAATCCTGAAAGTTCAAATTTAACCTTGTAACCGGTAGCCTCTTCGTTATTTTTTACTATAAGATAATAATGAGGGTTGTTATTAATATCAAACTCAACAGTAGCATTACTTTCCGATGTATCAGTGGATATATCAATCTGTTTATCTAAATCAATTTCACCTCGCTTACCTTCTTTTTTCGGAATTACAAAATCATAGTATTTTATTGAAGTTTCACCTTCGTTTCGTCTCGTACCCCATTGAAATAATCCTTCCCTTATACGGAAATCCCATTCCTGTTTCTGTTTATTTACTTCAGTTTCTATATGGACCCAATAAATAGGCGGTTTTTGTTTTTTATCCACACTCCTCTTCCCTTCCAGGAAAATGACCTCTGGGAGTTTATCAAGATTATCTTCCCAATTTGGTTGAGAATAATCTATAGGTGGATTATCCATCAGGGCTATCACTACAAATGCCTTTGCCAGTTCTATTATATTCTTATCGTTAACCTCTAAGTTATTATCTAAAAGCAAACGATTGAAGCTTGAAGGGAGATTATAAAATTTACCGTTTCGATACCCCATAATATAAGGTGTTTCTGGCACTGTAATTCCACTGTTAAGTTGATAGAATTGGACAGCCGGAAATACCCTCTTCAATAAAGTATGAACTTCAAATTTGTACCAGTACCTTTGATATTTGGCAATCTCTCCTCTGTCACCACTTTGAAGATAAGCGTTATCAATTATCTGTTTTTCTTCAGGACTTAGCGGCGTTAGTCCAAGTTGCGAATACATCTCTGGCGGTTTTCCTCCTCCTGCCATTACTAAAGTAACGGCAAAGAGGATTATTAGCCCAATCAGGGCTAGTTTTTGGGTCTTTATCTTACCAAGCATGATTCCTCCTTTCTTGGTATTGGATTGTATTGGATTTTTTGCCCATAAAAGATTAAATACTAACATTATAATTTTACCCTTAAGCGATATTAACATCTTCAAAATTAATGTCAATCAAAATATTTTCTAAAATTGTTTGATAATTATAATTCAATAATTTCCCCAATTGCCAATCAATTACCTGTTTTTGCCAGGATTCTATAGCTGCGGTTTTTACACAATCGGCAAAAATATCCCGGTAATTAACTCCTTGTCCCGAATCTTGAAAGAATTGATCAGTGAAATAAACCGTAAAGGTATCGGGATAATTATCATGGAATTTCCCCGTAATCACCTTCTCAAGGGTGAGGTTTTTGCTCGGGGTAGAGTCTTTAGTTACCGTATCAATTGCCCAAACTCGTGTGATACAGGTCTTTTGCGAATTTGGTGTCCACAAGTAAGAGCTATTTCCACTTTCGTCAATAACTACTGGTTGATACAAAAGAGTATCTGCATACGCAGTTTCAATGCATCTCGCCAGTATGGCTATATTAGGCTGATTGGCTTGAAATCCTGAAAGCTCAAACTTAACCGGGTCATTAGTCGCCTGACCATTTAATTCTACTATGAGATAATAGTGTGGGGTCGTATTTTCCCACTCAACATAAGCTTTGCTGGGAGAAGCAGTAGCAATATTTATTTGACCATTAAGGTCTAATTCTCCCCGTTTAGGCGGTTCTTTTATAATTTCCAAGTCAAAGTATTTGGTAGCGGTTTTACCTTCAACATTCATTGTCGCCCATTGTATCTGACCGTTTTGGATATTAAAACCGTAAATCTGGATTTCATCATTTACCCTAACTCTCAAGTGAACTCGATAAATTGGTGGAATCTTCTTTTTATCTACACTCCTCTTCCCTTCCAGGAAGGTGATTTGGGGGAATAAAGCGAGTTCTTCGTCCCATGTGCCATCTTCACGTAAAACTGTTTCACTCCCTAATGCAAATATCACGAAAGCCTTCGCAAGTTCTATTATGTTTTTGTCATTTACCTCTATGTTATGCTCTAAAAGCAGCCGGTTGAAATAAAAAGGCATACCATAAAGCCTATCGCCAACAACCGCCTTCAGA
>JAOUPE010000023.1 GCA_029880025.1 Caldifarciminota bacterium | reverse complement strand
GGGACCAGCCATCCATTCCAATGGACCAGGAAAGAAAATTCTTCCGTTGTCCCAAGTTTCACCATAATCAGTCGAACGCCAGATATAACCATTGTAAGTCGTGAGATAGGTCCCATTATTGGTTGCAGTATAAATCACAAAACTATCCTTAATTCCGATGCAAGGTAGCCAGATATCCCAATCCTCACTATTGGGCAATTCATAGGCGGCAGTAATCAAGCCATCTGGATAACTTACTTCTTTTGCGTAAAAGGTTGGACTCGCGACGTAATTTCCAGCTTCTTGAGCTGCTTGATGCCAGGCAAAATGAATCATCAAATCAGTTTCTGGCCAGTCTGGTCTGGCATCCAAGCCAGGATAAATTCTTCGGGCATCAAAAGTGGAAAGTGGTCCATAATTGGTCCAGGTATTGCCTCGGTCAGTTGAATATGCCACCATCACCTGATGAATGTTAGTCGGGTCGCCACCAAAACGACCATAGATTACTGCAACATTTTGCCCATCTTCGGCAAATATTATATTCTTACCTGGTGCCCCAGCAATCGACCTCAAATCGGGAACTGAAGCAATGATATGTTGGTCAGGACTACTTGGCGGAGGAGTCAGGGGTTCAATATTCAGGTCAATATTGCCAACAAATGGAACTCTTTCTACCTTGGGTGCTCTTGCCAGATTTACCCCAAAACCAATTGCAACAAATAAAATCAATATTGTAAAGCATTTCATCTTACCTCCTTGATTATTATGACTAATAAAGTTTTTAGACCTTCTTTCTCTATCGAGTCAAAATTACTTTTCCTTGATACTGATAATTACCTGAAGAGAGGTTATAGAAATAAACTCCAGAGTTTGTTAAATTTCCATCTTTTTTTCTGCCATTCCAGGTTATTGTCGGTTTATCGGTTTCAAGTTCATTCACTAATTTACCGGTAACATCGAATACCGAAAGTTTAATTTTCCCGAGATTTGGTGCAAGAAAGAATTTCACCAAATTCGAAAATGGGTTTGGCGACACGTTAACACTAAATCGTTTCAAGCCGGGATGTTCGGATTCAACAATACCAGGACCAGTATAATAGTAACAATCAAAATAGAGGTTGCCGGTTTCAGGATAATCTCCAGCATTGTGATATATCATACCGATTAATGAGGTGTCACCTGACATCGGTACGTTATGAGCAAATTCAAGATGATTCTCTTCAATCACATCGCCATTGAATGTACATCTCCCAAAATCAATCCAGGTGTCTCGACCAGCCGGTCGGATAAATAAACCGCAATCCCAGACCGTATCACCAGGAATTATTAAGAATGCCTGATAGCCGACATAAATATTACCGCTATCATCAGCGGCAACGGTCGGGAAGCGGGCATAAGTCTGAGGTGCGGCTGAATCACCACCAACCAATTTTGTGCCTTTAAAGTGCCAGTTTCGTGGTCCGCCTGAATCCGGTCGATAAACCCAGATTTCACCATAGTCTAAATTTGCTGTTCCCAGTTTTACGGTTGCCACTGGTGTATCGTTCACAACCTCACAATCATACATATACCACCAACCGGACACACTTGACATATCTTGATAAGGTGGAGTATCTTGCCAAATTAATTGTGGTTGGGACCAGGTTTCACCATAATCATCAGATTCACAAAAATAAGGCCAATAAAGTTCAGGATTACTTTCCTGCTGGCGATTCCATAAGAAGAACATATAACCATCACTGCCAAAGCGGAAATGAGGGCTAGCCATCCAATCCAATGGTCCAGGGAAGTAGATCCTTCCAGTATCCCAGGTTTCGCCAAAGTCGGTAGAGCGCCATATATAACAATCATTGGTTGTTCGGTAGGTATTATTATTGGCGCCAGTGATTATCACAAAACTATCCTTAACTCCGATGCAGGGCTGCCAGATATCCCATGACCCGCTGTTGGGTAAGGCAACCGGTGCCGTAATTAGACCATTTGGATAGTCCACTTCTTTAGAGTAATAGATAATACTGGAATCATAGTTGCCACCAACTTGGGGTGTTTCTTGCCAGACAAGATGGACACTCCCGGTGCTGGGCCAGTCTGGTTCAGCATCAACTCCTGGGTAGGAACGGCGAGAATCAATAAGAGAAAGTGGTCCATAATGAATCCAGTCACTGCCACGGTTAGTAGAGTATGAAACATATACTCGGAAAAAATTTTCCGGGTCACCGCTGAATCGGCTATATAATACCACAACGTTTTGTCCGTCTTCGGCAAAAACTATATTCTTGCCAGGCGTGCCAGCAGTAGAACGTAAATCCGGAATCGAAGAAATCAAGTGCTGGTCAGGACTGGTTATTGTCATGCCCTTTTTGACTACTCGTGATTTAGAATTAACATCGTCAGGGTTCGCTTCAATATTTGGTGCACGCATCAGTTTTGCGCCAAAGCAAATTGTTACAATTAGAAGTATTGATAATATAAATTTCATTGTACTCCTTTCTGTTTTTCGGACTGTTTTGATTTCAGATGCCTCCTTTCAATTCGACGAAGTCGAATTCTCTTTTTCCGAAAGAAAGATGATTCAACACCGAAACACACTGAAATAACTGAAAAACACCGAAAAGAATTCAGTGTCATTCGGTTTCCTCGGTGTCCTTCAGTGTTAAATTCTTTCCAATCCGAGATGAAGAAAACGGCTTCGCCGTTTCTTATCGACTTAAAATTAACTTACCTTGCTGCTGAAAATCAGCTGACGACAGATTATAGAAATAAATTCCAGGTTTGGCAAGTGTTCCTTCAGCATTGCGACCATCCCAGATTAATTCAGTTTTTGGTTGTTTATTGTTGGCTGTGAGTTCTCTTACTAATTTGCCGGTGACATCGTAAATTCGTATCACGGATATTGAATAATGAGCCATGAATTTCACTGAATTGCGGAAAGGATTCGGGGCAACCGTAACTCCATACTCTTTTTGGTTAATCGAACCGATTTCTTCGGTGCTGCTTGGAGAAGGAATCGGTGGATTGGGCAGGATGAAGTAGTCAAAATAAAGGTTACCAGTAATTGGATAATCACCTGCATTGTGATAAACCATTCCGATTATTATAGAATCGCCATTTGCAATTATTGGTGCATTATGAGCAAACTCAAGATGATTTTCTTCAATTACATTACCATTGAATGTAATTCTTCCCCAATCATACCAAGTATCCTCGATTGCTGGTCGAGCAAATAAACCAATATCAAACACGGTATCACCAGGAATCGGGAAGTATGCTTGATAACCGATAAAAGCATTACCGCTGTCGTCAGCCGCAATGGTTGGGAAACGAGCATAAGTCTGGGGTGAAGTCGAATCGCCGCCAACTAATTTCTTGCCTTTAAATCGCCAATTTCCAGCTACCCCTGAATCCGGACGATATGCCCAGATTTCACCATAGTCATAATTATCTGCACTAAGTTTTAATGTTGTCACTGGAGTATCTTGCACAACCTCGCAATCAAATCCATACCATGAACCTCTTACATTCGACATATTAGGATAAGGCGGATTATTTCCCCAAAGAAGTTGTGGGTCGGTCCAGGTTTCACCATAGTCAAATGATTCGCAGTAATAGGGCCAAGAGTTATTGCCTGAGAGCCATAAAAAGAACATATAACCATGAAAACCGAAACGGAAATGTGGGTATTCACCAGTAAATACCCTTCCTGTATCCCAACTTGCACCATAATCGGTCGAGCGCCAAATTTTGCCGCCACCAGTAATTATGACAACACTATCCCTTACTCCAATACATGGTAAACTAATACCCTCGGTTTCGCTATTTGGTAACTGAGAAGTAGGAGTAAAAAGACCGTTAGGATAGGAAAGTTCCTCGATGTGAAAAATTCGACAAGTATCATAAACCACGCCATATCGGTACGCCCAACTCCAAGTAAAATAGATTCTACCAGTAATATGAAAATCATCTTCAGCATCGAGTCCAGAATAGGCTCTTCGGGAAGGGTTGCTAAATGGTCCATAATGAATCCAGGTGTTTCCTCTATCCGTAGAATAGGATACAATAATCTGCAAAATATTGACTGGGTCGCCACTGAATCGGCTATAGATTACTGCAACATTTTGCCCATCTTCAGCAAAGATTATATTCTTGCCCGGAGAACCTGCGGTGGAACGTAAATCAGGAATCAATGAAATCAGATGCTGGTCTAAGCTCGCATGTGTTGGGCGGTCAGGCATGCTCACCAATTCAGAGCACGCTTTAATCTCTTCTGCTTCAACCTTTGGTGCGCGGATGACATTCACGCCAAAGCAAAGCGTTATTAGTATAGAGATTATTATTAAGTGTTTCATCTTTACCTCCTATTATCTTTTAAACGAACCATTTCAACCGGGACTTGGACGAGACTTGTAAGGAAAAGAAAGATAGAAAAAAGGGATAATTCTTAGTCTCATAAAAGTCTTTTAAAAGTCCCTGTTTTTATCTCACCTCTCCATTTAAAGAGTTCGAAGCTCAATGCGCAAAAGCCATTTTGACTCTTAATCTGGTATGGAATGAGGGTAGAGTCGAAGAACCCTCATTTCATCATCCTTGGCAATTTATCAAAGAACCACGATAACCAGACAAATTTAACTTATTTTAAGATTTTGTCAATAGTTTTGCTATTATCGCTATCGCCAGAGAATTATGAAGGCTGTCAAATGAATTTCTTCCTCATATCGCACAAAACTTCTTGACAGTTCATAACTGCTGGATATTGTTATTGCATGATTTTTGACAATTCGCCAGAGGTGGATTTACTAATAAGCCGAATGATAGCGAATAATACGAATAAATGAAAATTAGCCACGAAAGCACCAAATCGCGAAAAAAGATGAATGGAACATTTTTAACCAAAACTCTTTTGGAGAAAGTAAACTATTATGATTTACATATATGAAGACGAGGGGCACAAGAATTTATTGCCATTAGTTTATACTCGACCGGTATTTGAATTGTGCACGGGTAATTTTACAATTTTGGAAAGAATCCAAAAACTCTACCCAGACCAAGAAATCGGACTAATAGTACGAAATTATTTGGCTCCATTAACAAAAGAAAAATATCCCGAGCATCAAGTGCACAATTCAAAACTCAAAGGTCAAAAGCCAGAAGAAAAGGCACTTTTTATATCAGGACAGGCAATTCTTGAAGAGAAAATACCAATCGAAGGGGAAGAAGAGATACTGGTCACAAGAGCGACTTCCCGGTCTCCACTAAAAAGTATCGGGGTTAGGAAACCCCTCCTACCAGTCGTAGGATTCCGCATTAATACCGCCAAGATTAAGCGTCTGCCAATCGATACCAAAATTATTGCCCGACTACGGCTAAAGAAAAAAGAAGTGGCGGCTCAATTAATCAACTATCCCTGGGATTTAATTATGATTAATTCCGAACTTCTGATTAAGGATTTTGGGGTTGGTCAGGTAAAAGGGATTTTAGACCCAAGGGCTATAATCTACGGAGACTTGAGCCGTTTATATCTGGAACAAAATGCTCAAATCCAGCCCGTTGCTGTCTTAAACCTGCATTCTGGTCCAATCTATATTGACCGAGACGCAAAAATTTGTTCATTGAGCTTAGTCGAAGGACCTTGCTATGTTGGCAAGAATACAATCATCGATGGCGCAAAGATTCGACCGAACTGCTCGTTTGGTGATAACTGCCGAATCGGTGGTGAGGTTGAGGCTTCTATCTTCCAAGGGTTTGCCAATAAACACCACGAAGGTTTTCTTGGACATTCATATGTTGGCGAATGGGTCAATCTCGGTGCCTTAACAACCAATTCGGATTTACGTAATGACTACGGTCCGGTAAAGGTGACAATTGGTAAAAAAGAGATTGATACCGGTATTTTCAAGCTGGGCTGTTTTATTGGTGACCACAGTAAAACTGCAATTGGCACACTTATCAATACCGGTGCGATGATTGGTATTTTTGCTAATGTTTTTGAGCCCGGGCTTTCCGCGAAAATAATTTCCTCGTTCAGGTGGGGAAGTAAACGTCGCTGGCAAATCGAGGATGTTATTAAGACCGCCAAAGCTGTTATGGCGCGAAGGAATATTCTTTTAACCAAATCATACGAGAACCTGTTGCGTTATCTTTACCGAAAATTAAGTGTCAGGCGTTAAGCGTTTAGCTTTAAACATCGGCATTGACCCTGATAGAAATTCCCTAAGGAGGCAAGAAATTTCGGACCGGATTAAGGATTCCCGTAATTTGCGAAAGATTTCTATCGGGGTGGACCTGGGCGGCACAAATATCAGGTTTGGACTGGTTACGGCTGATGGGAATATTTTACGCCGATTAAACATTCCGACTCTGGTCCAAGAAGGACCAGAGTCAGTAGTAGGTCGAATCATCGAAACGATAATCCGCCTAAGGCGGACACGGGTTCAGGTTCAAGCGGTTAAATCGATTGGTATCGGTGCAGCCGGTGTCATTGACCATTATAAAGGAATTATACATTTCTCGCCTAACTTACCAGGCTGGAAAGAGATTCACCTCAAAGAACTGATTGAAAAGGAAATTGGAATACCGGTTTATGTTGGCAATGATGTGAATGCTTTTGCTTTGGGTGAGTTTTGCTTTGGTGCCGGGGTCGGTAGCAAGAGTCTATTTGGTATAACTTTAGGCACTGGGGTTGGCGGCGGAATCATAATCAATGGCAAATTGCTGCTCGGCACTAATCATGCAGCCGGCGAAGTCGGTCACACCTCAATCAACGCTTTTGGACCTAAATGCAAATGCGGTAACATGGGTTGCCTGGAACGATATGTTGGAGCTGAATATATCGTCAAGCGAACCATAAAAAGACTCAAAAGTCAAAAATCAGAAATTATGAAATTAGCAAAAAATGACCACCAGAATATTACCCCAGAAGTCATACATTTAGCAGTGAGAAAAGGTGATGAATTAGCCCAAAATATTATCGAAGAGACTGGTTTTTATATTGGCATAGGTCTGGCTAATGTGGTTTCCTTGATTGACCCGGAAATCATTGTGGTTGGGGGTGGGGTGAGTGGTTTTGGTAAATTGCTGTTGGATTCAATCAAGAAAACAATGTCGGAACGGATAATGAATTTCCCGGGACGCAGACGGAAAATTGTCTTGTCAAAACTGAAAGACGATGCCGCTATCCTTGGCGCCAGCCAATTTGAGAATTTTCTTTTTCCCGAATGAATCAAATGAAAGCGAACGATAAGAATAAAGATATTTGTGCGATTGGTTGTCATGCCCAATATTCGCGGTCGAAATGAAGATAAAAGTAATTCCAGAAGATTTTCGGGTCGAAGAGGAAGCCTTAATTAAAACCAGCCGGCAAGGTAAATATTCAATCTATCGCTTGGAAAAGCGAAACTGGAGCACTTTAGATTTAATTGACTATTTAAAGAGAAAATATCGTCTTGCCACAATACGTTATGCTGGCTTAAAGGACCGTTATGCCCACACGTTTCAATATGTCTCAATAATTGGTGATGGTCCACCCAGAATTGCCGAAGAAAACTTTTCTTTAGCCTTTTTCGGCAAATCGGACGAGCCAGTTAAGCGAGACTTACTTTTGGGAAATTCGTTCCAGATTGTGTTACGCGATTTAAAAGAATCGGATATTCCCAAAATCAAGCCAGCACTTGAGGCAGTTAAAAAAGATGGCTTGCCCAATTATTATGATGAGCAGCGATTCGGTTCGATTCGACATAGAAAAGGATACTTTGCTCAGAAATTACTGCTAAAGCATTATAATGGTGCCTTAAAACTTTATATGGCTACGCCATCCGCGGCTGATGATACACCGAACCGTGAAATCAAGAAGTTCTTAGCAGAAAATTGGGGCAATTGGGAAAAATGTCAGACCGTAAAATCCCATGAGTTTCGTCCAATTCTCAATTATCTGGTCAAAAATCCTAAAGACTTTAAAGGCGCAATAAGGCAGACCAATCGTAAAATTCTTGAATTGTTAATTGTCGCCTATCAATCATATCTTTGGAACGAAATATTAGCCGAGTTAATTCGGTCTTTAGACCTGAGGTTTTTCTCTTATCCTTATCTTGCCGGCAAGTTTCTCTTTTACCAAGAACTTCCGCCCAAAATCAAGACCTATCTCTTACCGCTATTGATTCCGACCCCGAGCTACCGGACTTTTTTCAAAAGCGAAAAGATTGAAAAAATAACGGGTGATGTGCTCTGGCGTGAAGGATTTGTTCTGAAAGACCTCAAAATACCGATAAGGGTCAAAGGGATATTCTTTAAACCGTTTGAGCGTAAAGCCCTGGTGTTTCCAGAAAGACTTTCGGTAAAAGAACCGAAACCAGATGAATTTTATAAAGGAAAATTAAAACTCGAACTTGATTTCTTTTTGCCCAAAGGTTCTTACGCAACGATTTTAGTCAAACGATTACAGATTGCGATTAAGCCGATGCCAGCTGAAATTACCAGTGACACGAATGCTACCGTATAATTTTTAGATGGGTCTTTTATTTTTAATCTTTAATTTCTCGGTTTTTTCGGAGCAACCAATGATGATTGAGCCGGGACGACCGCCTTTCTTTTCCTTAAGCTCGGCATACGAGTATGACCCTTCGCTTGCCTGGTTTGTCTTAGAGACCGACCATTTTGCAATCCATGTGCCAAGTATTTCTGGACTGGATAAAGAAGAGGAAAATCTGGCGCGGCGATTTGCCCGGGCATGTGAAGATGCAGCCAGTGTGCTGTCCCCATTTATGGAATGGCGACCTAAAGAAAAGGTGAATGTGGTAATCGCTGATTTCTATGATTATGCGCAAGGCTGGTCTTTGCCATTTCCGCACAACACAATCACCGTGATGCCGACCCATCCGGCGGGCGATTTTGTTAATTATGATGACTGGTTCCGAACTCTTATTATTCATGAGTATACCCATACCGTGCAGATGGACCGAGTGCATGGTTTGATGAAAATTTTGCGGCATATCTTTGGTCGGGTAATAATTCCAAGTGCTTTGACCCCTTTATGGATGCTCGAAGGTTTTGCGGTATATAATGAAAGTAAGTTTACCCGATTCGGTCGGGCATCCAGTCCAGATAATGCGATGAAGATTAGAACCGCTGCTTTGACAAACCGATTATTGCCGATTGACCGGGCAACGACTTATGAATTGCGGCGTTATCCGGGTAGTGAAGCGCCTTATCTATACGGCGGTCAATTCTATTCCTATTTAGCCCGAAAATATGGTGAACCGAAACTGATCGAATATTCCAATCGTTATTCAGGCTGTTTACCTTTTTTTATTAATTTAACTGCACAAAAAGTATTTTTCGACAATTTCTGCCAGTTGTGGGGAGACTGGAAAGATGAAATAAAAAGAAAGACGGTCGAAAGACCCGACTCTTGGCGGGAAGACCCGACTCGGACAGAACAAGCCGAAACATTAAAACTGAAATCCTTGACCCAATCAGTTGCCGTGACAAATCTGGGCTTTGACCTTTATGCGCCGCAATTTTCTCGATACGGCGAAAAAATATATTTTGTTTCATATAACCCAAATGAACTGCCGTCAATCAAATCCATTGACCTGTTAACTAAAGAAACCAAGACCCTGGTAAAAGGGTTTATCGGCAAATCCTTGGGTTTATCTTCAGATGGTGGTAAGCTCATATTCAGTATGCGTAACATTGCCCAGAACTATTACGACTATGATGATATATTTATTTATTCGATAACGACCAATGAACGGTACCGATTAACTAATGGGATGCGTGGACGAGACCCTGATTTTACCCTTAGCGGCGATAGTATCATATTTGTCGAAAACGGTATGGGTAAAAATCGTCTGATGATAATGGAACGAAAGACGAATAAAGTTGAGCCGTTAATGGAAGAAGAAGATTACACCCAGTTCGCTCAGCCCAAATTTGCCCCGGATGGTAAAAAGATTGCGGTTGGGGTATGGAAAGAAGGTGGTTATCAAGATATTTTAGTCCTCGATTTAGAAAACGGTTGGCAAATGTTGATAACCTATGACCGGGCTACCGATATCCAGCCTGCCTGGACTCCGGATAGCAAATATCTATTATTCAGCTCGGACCGAACCGGGATATTTAACCTCTATGCCTATTCCTTTGAAAACAAACAGATTTATCAGGTGACCAATGTTCTGGCTGGTGCTTTTGCGCCAGCCGTTTCACCGGATGGTAAAAGAATCGCTTTCCTTAATTATTCAGAACGCGGCTATGATATCCACTTTATCAGTTTCAAGCCAAGTTCTTGGCAGCAGTCAAAAAATTTTGTTGATAGTTTGCCTTTAGCCGATTCGACCAAAAAAGAGATAAGGGTCAATATTTACCATTATTCACCGCTATCCTCGCTGTTTCCGAAATTCTGGTTGCCTTTAGTCTATTACGACACTTCGTTCAGCTTAGGTCTTTTCACGGCTGGGGCAGATGTGCTTTTGCACCATATTCTAATTTTTGTTGGTACTTACCGCCTCGATGCGAAAAGACCTTGGTTATATTTTGCTTATTTAGGTCAAAAATATCCTTTCAGTCTATATGGTTCTTACGAGCAAGATGAACAGTCGGCTGGATTGACCGGCTACATTCCATTCTATTCTACCTTTTCTTATCATTTGCTGCTACCCTATTATGATTTTAATCGCGATTCACTGCGTATTTTTTCTGGTGTAGGGCTGGATTGGCAGACGAGTAATGCCAAAAAATATCCCTATTCGATAGCGCTGGTTGATGGTAGAACGATTAGTATTGATGCGTCCCATTATAATCGTTATCTGGGTAGTGATTATGAACTGACTAAATTCCGGATAAGATATTCCGGGTATAGCTCGATGCCAATTCGGCATCATGCTATTGCCTTTAAAATTGTCGGTGCTACTGGATTTGGTGATAGTCTTGTGAAAAGACAATTTCGATTGGGTGGTAATTATGGAACATTTTCTTTGCGCGGCTATGAGCAAGATTCGCTCTTAAGCCAGAATGCAATAAAGACCAGTCTTGAGTATTCTTTTCCTTTGGTATGGCTCGAACGCGGTTTAGGAACCGCACCGTTATTTTTATCTAACTTTTCAGCCGGGTTTGGCGTTGATGCTGGTTTAGGTTGGGATGATTTAAAATTGCCGAATACCGACCTTATCACTAAGCAGGCTAAGCTTGGTGCTTTTTTTGAATTACGCACATCCTTGGTGCTTGCCTACTTCTTACCGGTTTCAATCAGGTGTGGCTATGCCCGAGGTTTAATCAATAACGGCACCGAACAATTTTATTTTAGTGCGGGCAGTTCTTTATTAAGCTTGTTAAATGAAAAGAAGCGACTCACCAGAAAAGATATCAAACAATTTTTCCCAATCCAATATTGATTTGGGTTGACAAGGTCAAAATTCCGTTATATATTGCTGATAAATAATGTCAGAATCTCATTAAAAAAGGAGGTATAATGAAAAGCCGAATCGTAACCATACTATTAATCGGATTATTCGTATCAATTGGGCTAACCCAAGAAAAACCTGAAACACCAAAGCTCGTTGTTCAGAACGTTATGCCCGAATCTCCTGCGCAAAAAATCGGTATCATGCCTAATGATATTCTTTTAAAATACGCTGGCATACCCACCCCGACTCTTAAAGAATTGCTTGCGCTTAAGGAAAAAGCTAAAGGTGATTCGGTAGAAATAGTTGTTCTTCGTGAGGGAAAAGAGCTGAAATTTAAATTACCGACCGGACAAATGGGAGTGTATTTAAAAGAATTACTGCCTGATATTAAATATAAAGAGGATGTAGTAGTGATTGAAGGTATTCCCAAACTTGGTTGGGAAACCGGCAAAAATGCGACGTTTTTTGGTGCCTTAGAAGTTGTAGCTAATCATCTTGATGTTCCCAAGGATTATTTAGAGCTTAATGGAATCTCGGGCAGTGCGTTTAGATTTCATTTTCACAAGGACTGGTG
>JAOUPE010000241.1 GCA_029880025.1 Caldifarciminota bacterium | reverse complement strand
AATTGTCTTGAGGAGTCAATCAAATCCTTTGGTCTATTTTTTACTCCATCCTAAGTTTGGGCTGGTCTATGCCCGCTGGGCTGAAAAGAAGATTCGGAAACTGGCGGGTCAGCTTAGAGTGGTTGCTCAATTTGAATCTTTTGCTCAAAAGAAAATTGAGCAGGGTTTTGATATGGTCGTTTTAGGACATATACATAAACCGGTGTTTCAGAAGATTGGTTCGGGTTATTATCTCAATACCGGTGAATGGCTGGATAATTACAGCTATGTTGTCATTGAAGATTCTTTTCCCCGATTAGAAAAATTTAACCCATAAACTTTAAAAGCGAACTATCTGATTTTTGAGACGGTAAAATCGTCTTTTCTTTATTCCTAACCGACAATGCTCTTATTACATCACTCCTGAATAGGTTCGTGGATAGCACCTCCAACTCTTGACAGATTTATAAATAAAGTTAAAGTATTAATGTATCTTAAAGGAAGAGTTGGTATTAAGATGAATAATAAGAAATTTAGAAATTGGATATTAATAATGTTTAGTTTCTTGGCTGGGGTTAAAAGAATAAAAATGAGAATTTATGTTATAATAATTTTTACCATATTGTTAGGTTCAGCACTTAACAGCCAACCTTCTTATTTCACAATTGACACAACAAAAATAATTACGAAGGAAACAAGCCATCAATGCCTACCCCAAGTATTTTTTGATGGTGAAAATTTTATTGCCACCTGGGCGGATGGCAGAAGACATCATGCATCGTCTTCCCGTTATGGATGGTATAGAGTTGTAAATAGCATTTATGCCTCTCGGATTTCACCTCAGGGAAGGGTTTTAGATACCTTAGGTGTTTGTATTGATGAAGAGGAAACAGATAGTATTTATTACGAGGTCGCTTGCGCCACAAGTGGCAATAATAGTCTTATCGCAGGAATGTACACACCATCAGTTGATTTTTATGGAACTAAAGCCAAAAGAGTGGGAAGAGATATGGTGATTCTCGATTCAGTGCCAATCTCCTGTCCCTTTGCCCAACATCCAAAAGTGACTTTTGGGGGTGGGTATTATTTTCTTGTCTTCTCAATAGTAGATTCCCAAACATTCTATTATGGTCAAAGGATTACCGAAGAAGGCGTAGTCGTTGACTCCCAGCCAGTTCGACTTATTAAAATTCTTTCTCAACTAGCTTCTAATTTTCAATTAACTTCAGATAGTACAAATTATCTCCTTGTCTATTCCGAATCAGAAAAGATATTAGGTATAATGATAAATAATGAGGTTCAAATAATTGATACAATTGTCATTCTCCGCTGGTCTGGAACCGATCAGATTCCGGCGTTCGGTTTAACTTTTGGCGGAGGCTATTATTTTGTATCTTATGCCCATAATAACTATATTTATGGTGTAAGAGTTAGGCCTGATGGTGTCGTTGTGGACACGGTTCCTATTTTGATCGATTCACTTCCTTATGTCTCTTTCTCAAGATGTGCTTATGGCGATGGTATCTATTTAGTGGTAATTGAACACTTTGGCAATCTTTACTGCAAACGTGTATCAATAGAGGGCCAAGTTATTGACCCAAATTTCATTCCAATTAATGAAATACCATCAGCCGATGACCCATCGGTTGCCTTTGGTGAAAGTAACTTCATCGTGGTGTGGCAGGACTATTTACTTGGCGACATTGATATAAGATATACCTTAATAACTCCTGAAGGAATAGTTCTAAATCCTGGTGGACTTATTCTTTCAACCGCTGCTCAAACTCAGGAAGACCCGGACATTGCCTTTGATGGTTCTAACTATTTAGCTGTATGGACCGACTATCGGAATTACTACTCAACGAAGACTGATATTTTGGGGGCTCTGTTAAGTCCAGAAGGAATAATTCTCGACCCGGGAATTTTTCCTGTCTGTGGAGATTCGTCTTCCCAAACTGAACCGGACATTTGCTTTGGCGGAGAGCACTATTTTGTAGTATGGACAGATGGAAGATCCGGTAGTCGTGATATTTACGGAACAAGAATCACACCCGAAGGTGTGATCCTCGATACCCTCGGTATACCGATTCATACTGTCTCAGTACATGAATGCTCACCAGCAGTTGCATTTGATGGCGAAAACTACCTCGTTGTTTGTGAGGAACTGGGAGGGCTTGACAAAATATACGGTGCTCGGGTTTCGCTTGACGGTGTACTTCTTGATACGACTGCTTTTCTGATTAGTGACACAATGCTTAGTTTAAGGACTGGCCACAATGTGCCGGTAGTCAGATTTAATGGGGAAAACTATCTTGTGGCATGGAGGCTAAATTATCAAGGTCATGAGGAGATATGGGGTGCTATTGTTGATCCGACAGGTAGAGTCGGTAATAATTTTAGAATTTCCGAAGATTTACATCTTCCGTCTCAACCGCCCTCAATTACTACGAATGGAAATGATTTCTTCACCGCATGGTATACCAGTAGTGGTGTAGTTGGCTATCGTACATTAGGTGTTCGTGTCTCTAATGAAGGCATGGTTCTTGATACTCCGAGCATCTCTCTGGGTAGGGGTACGCGTCCCTCGCTTGCTTTTGATGGTTCAAATTACATACTTTTAAGAAAACGCGAGTATCTTGATTATAAGAAACTAAACCTCTGTTTTATAAATCAAGAAGGTGTGCCGTTAGACACCAATGGTATCGATATATTAGAAACGCCATCTCCTATACGGACCAACAGGATAGTAAAAGGTCCTTCAGACCAATGCTTAGCCGTTTTTGGAACCTATGCATCTGAACCCTACAATACTCAGAGAATTCACGGTGCATTCTTTAATACTTCTGGGATAAAAGAAATAACTCACAAGCAAAATCTACCATGTTTATTTTCTGTTTCGCCGACAATCGTAAAGAGATTTTTAACGCTCAAAATAAAGCTTTCGAAAGAAGAAGCGATACACATTAAAATTTACGATGCCAGCGGTAGAGTAGTAAAAAGAAACCAATACAACTTCGGTAAATTGTATTCTGGTTCTCACAAGTTCCAGATTGACCTCTCAGCCTTGCCCAGCGGAGTATATTTTATATTAACCGAACCGAAAGAGAAAATTTGTAAGATAGTAATAACTCGGTAACAACTTAGGAGATGACCCAGAAAGCAGCTCCTGAAAATACAGTGCCAAGCGGATAGTGCATTAAAAGGCAGTGACTAGGGGATAGTGTATAGTGGCTAGTGAAGAATGAAAAGAGAAGCGGAAGGTGCCGGGCTGAAAAATCCAACTGAACTCGATTCTTTTAACCGCAGAGATAGCAGAGAAAGCTGAGAAGACGAAACCACGAGATTTCACAGATTTTCACAAGATAGAGAATAAAAAATAACCACAGATTAACACAGATAAACACAGAGA
>JAOUPE010000239.1 GCA_029880025.1 Caldifarciminota bacterium | reverse complement strand
ATGAAGAGAATAAAATTCAAAGTTCAAAATTCCAGATTCCTGATTCAAAAGATTTATCAGAAGCGGAGCGAAGACTTTATATCAGACTGAACCAGACGATTAAGAAGGTGGTTACCGACACCGAAGCATTTCAATACAACACCGCAATCGCTGGGCTGATGGAATTCTTAAACGACCTTTATTCTTTTGCCGACAAAAAGAGCAAAGTATTCGGTTATGCGCTAAATCGAGTGACATTATTGTTAGCACCTTTTGCTCCACATCTGGCTGAAGAGCTATGGCATCAGACTGGTAATAAGAATAGTGTCTTTGAACAAAGATTTCCAGACTATGATAAGAAAGCGGTCAGTTTTGATGAAATGACGATTCCGATTCAAATCAATGGCAAACTACGGTCTAAAGTAGTGGTGCCGGTTGGTACATCCGAAGAGGAAATAAAGAAATTAGCCTTTGAAGATAAAAAAGTCATTGAATACACAAAAGGCAAAGAAGTAAAACGAGTAATTTATATCGCTAATAAACTCTTAAGTATTGTGACCGATTAAATGGTGCACAGGTTTCAATTCACAGGTTCGGCTACTGGGATATTAGATGTTTGATATTAGATGTTAGATGAAGGCACAAAGTTATAAAGATTTAGAAATTTATCAGAAGGCGCATCGATTAGCAATAGAAGTTCATTTGTTGACTACCCAATTACCAAAGTTTGAACTCTTCGAAGAAGGCAGTCAAATTCGGAGGTCATCAAAATCAGTGGCAACTAATATTGTCGAAGGTTTTGGCAGGAGACGGTACAAAAATGAATTCATCCAATTTCTTACTTATGCTTTTGCTTCTTGTGATGAAACTCAAGAACACCTTGATTTACTTTTTGTCACCAAATCACTTAAGGACGAAGAACTCTACAAGCGTCTCAAAAATTCTTATGAGGAACTTGGACGAAAAATCTATAACTTTATTAAGGCAGTTGAGTTAAGACATAAACCGCCATCCAAGATTCCACAGAAATCATCTCCACGCCATGCAGAATCTTGTCTATAGGAAACTTCCGATATCTAACATCCAACATCTAACATCCAGGGTCAAACATAAAGTAACTTTACCGAGGCATTTGACCTTTAGCTGGCAACTTGAGGCGATTGGTTACAATGACTGAGAATGTCCTCGTATTAGATTTCGGTTCGCAATATACCCAGCTTATTGCCCGCAAAGTAAGAGAACTGAAGGTCTATTGCGAAATTAAGCCGTTTTCGCTTAGCGCAGAAAAAATCGAAAAGATAGCACCTAAAGCTTTGATTCTATCCGGTGGACCAGCCAGTGTTCGGGAAGAGAAACGTCCTTATCCCGATAAAAAAATCTTTGAGCTCGGCATCCCCATCCTTGGTATCTGTTACGGTATGCAAATCATTGCTGATTGTTTTGGCGGTAAGGTAGCCGCAGGCTTTAGCCTGCGGACCCAACCTACTACGCGCAGAGTCCACCAACCAAAGGAAGGTGAAGGTTTTGGTTACCATACACGTGAATACGGTCGGACTAAACTCCATGTCATTAAAAAGAGTGAACTTTTTTTAAATCTTCCTGAAGCGATGATTGTCTGGATGAGCCACGGCGATTCAGTAACGGTTTTGCCCAAAGGTTTTGTTAATTTAGCAAAGAGCGAAGGTATTACTTGTGCGGCTTTTGTTAATAAAGAAAAAAAGATTTACGGTGTTCAATTCCATCCTGAAGTGGCGCATACGCCAAACGGGAAAAAGATTCTTGCCAATTTCTTATTCCGGGTTGCTAAATGTTCGCCGACCTGGACCATGGCTTCATTCATCAAAGAAAAGACCGAGGAGATTAGAAATAAAGTTGGCAAGGAACGTGTAATCTGTGCTCTTTCGGGTGGAGTCGATTCAACCGTTTTGTGTGCATTATTAAAACGGGCAATTGGCAATCAGTTAATCGCAGTATTTGTTAATAACGGTGTTTTGCGCAAAGACGAACCTGAGAAGATAGTTAATAGATTTAAGCATATTTTCAATCTGAGATATGTTAATGCCGAAACCCATTTTCTTTCTCGTCTTAAAGGTATCGTTGACCCGGAAAAGAAACGAAGAGTCATTGGCAATGAATTTATCCGCATCTTTGAAAAGGA
Organism: Caldifarciminota bacterium; assembly: GCA_029880025.1. GTDB lineage: Bacteria > Hydrothermota > Tepidihabitantia > Tepidihabitantales > JAOUPE01 > JAOUPE01. The sequence continues at coordinate 1,258 of JAOUPE010000239.1, read as the reverse complement.
AGCAAAGAAAATTGGTCATATAAAATTTCTGGCACAAGGCACGCTTTATCCAGATGTGATTGAAAGCCGCTCGCCCTGGGGCGGACCTTCAGCCACAATCAAAACCCATCACAATGTCGGTGGTTTGCCAAGACGGATGAGGTTTGAGCTGATTGAACCATTAAAAGAGTTATTTAAGGACGAAGTAAGAGTTTTGGGTAAAGAATTAAGATTGCCCGGTAATATTGTTCATCGCCAGCCATTTCCTGGTCCTGGTTTAGCCGTAAGAATCATTGGCGATGTGACTAAAGAACGATTGAGAATTCTAAAAGAAGCGGATGCGATACTTTTAGACGAAATAAGAAAAGCTAATTTGTATCGAAAACTCTGGCAGTCTTTTGCCGTGCTTTTGCCGGTAAAGACAGTTGGTGTAATGGGGGATCAGAGGACTTATGAAGCGGTGATTGCGCTAAGGGCGGTCTATTCATCGGATGCGATGACTGCGGACTGGGCTGATTTACCCCATAAAATTTTGAGCCGAATCTCCAATCGCATTATCAACGAAGTGAAAGGTGTTAACCGCGTGGTCTACGACATCAGCTCCAAACCACCCAGTACGATTGAATGGGAATAATACAAATCTGATATCAAAAATCAAACACCAAAAATTAAAAATATTTTTTCTTTATATTTTTTATTTTTAATATGTGTATTAGATATTTAATTTTTAATATTTGATTTTACAATGATATCTCGATTCAAAATAATATTAGTATTAGGATTCGGTCTAATCATCCTCTCTTTCGCATCAATACTGATTAAATTGACTCAAGCCCCGAGTATCGTGATTGCGGCTGGGCGGTTGAGTATTGCATCCTTAGTATTAACACCATTCTTTTGGTTTAACTTCAAAACCATTAAACTCGAGTTAAAACAGATTCCCTTTGGGTTAGTCATTTTATCCGGAATATTTTTAGCCGCTCATTTTACCTTATGGATTGAATCGTTAAGTCATACTTCAGTGCCAAGCTCGGTTGTTTTGGTGACAATGAATCCAATATTTGTTGCAATTTTAGCACCAATCTTATTGCATGAAAGAATAAACTGGCAAATTGGGCTGGCAGTAGTATTGGGTGCAATTGGTGCCATAATCATTGCCAGTCAGGGGATGAGTTCTTTTGCTATTACCAAAGGAAATCTTTTAGCGTTAGGCGGTGCGGTTTGTGCCGGTGGTTATCTTTTAGTTGGTCGTCGAATCCGACCCCAACTCGGTTTAATC
>JAOUPE010000240.1 GCA_029880025.1 Caldifarciminota bacterium | reverse complement strand
AATACCATGTATCGTGGACGAGTCTGGACAATGCGGGAATTCTCCGGATTCGGCACCGCAATGGATACGAATAAACGATATAAATTACTTTTGGAACACGGTGAGACCGGGCTTTCCGTTGCCTTTGATTTCCCGACCATTTATGGCAGAGATTCGGATGAACCATTAAGCCATGGCGAGGTAGGTAAATGCGGTGTGGCGATTTCGTCACTCAAGGATATGGAGACTTTATTTGATGGTATTCCATTAGATAAGGTTTCGACCTCGATGACCATAAATGGTCCGGCAGCGGTAATCTGGGCGTTCTATATATTAACTGCAGAGAAACAGGGAGTAAGCTCGGATAAGATTCGGGGGACGATTCAGAACGATATTCTTAAAGAGTATATTGCCCAGAAATCCTGGCTCTTTCCGCCTGAACCTTCAATGCGAATCATTACTGACATAATGGCTTATGCGAGTAAGAAAGTGCCGCAGTGGAATACAATCTCAATCAGCGGCTACCATATCCGGGAAGCTGGCTCTACTGCATTACAAGAATTGGCATTCACTCTAAAAGACGGTATGACCTATGTCGAAGCCGGAATCAATACTGGTTTGGATGTTGATATTTTTGCACCAAGATTATCGTTCTTTTTCGATTCACATTTGGACTTTTTTGAAGAGATTGCGAAATTCCGGGCAGCAAGAAGAATCTGGGCAAAGGAGATGAAAAATACCTTTAAGGCGAAAAAACCCGAATCATTGTTATTAAGATTTCATACCCAAACCGCTGGCTGCAGTTTAACTGCCCAGCAGCCAGAAAATAATATTGTTCGGACCGCTTATGAAGCGATGGCAGCAGCTTTGGGTGGTACCCAGAGCTTGCATACTAATTCAATGGATGAGACCTGGGCATTGCCGACCGAAAAAGCAGTGTTGATTGCTTTGAGAACCCAGCAGATTTTAGCCTATGAGACCGGAATTATCAATGTGATTGACCCATTAGCTGGTTCTTATTATGTCGAGGCAATGACCAATAAATTAGAACAAGGTGCTTACGAATATTTTAAAAAGATTGATGCCTTAGGTGGTATGGTAAAGGCGATTGAGCAAGGCTATCCCCAGCGTGAGATTGCTCGGTCGGCTTATGAGTATCAAAAGGCATTAGAGAAAAAAGAGAAGATACATGTCGGAGTTAATGATTTTGCTATGGAAGGTGAGAAAATAGAAATCCCGATTTTGAAGATTGATTATACGGTGGAGGAGCAGCAGCATCGAAGGTTGGAAGAACTGAGAAAGAAACGGGACAATACGAAAGTGAAGAGACGATTAGACGAATTGAAACGGGCGGCTTCAGGGAAAGATAATGTTATGCCGCCAATCATCGAAGCAGCACGTGAGTATGCGAGTTTAGGTGAAATTTGTAATGCAATGAAAGAGGTTTTCGGAACTTATCGTGAACCGCCAATATTTTAGACGCTGTATGCTTAACGCTAAACGCATAACGCAAGAAACTTTTGGCGTAAAGCGTAAGGCATGGAGCGTATAGCGTAGAAGGAGCATGCATGAAAAAAGAAAAATTGAGAGTTTTGGTTGCTAAGCCTGGTCTGGATGGTCATGACCGGGGTGCAAAAGTTGTAGCACGAGCTTTAAGAGATGCTGGCTTTGAAGTGATTTATACCGGCTTACACCAGACTCCAGAGATGATTGTTGAAACCGCAATCCAGGAGGATGTCGATGTAGTTGGACTTTCGATTCTATCCGGAGCCCACATGACTATTTTCCCAAAAGTTTTGAATCTTTTAAAAGAAAAAGGTGGCGGTAATATTCTATTAATTGGTGGTGGTATTATTCCTAAAGAAGATATTGAAGAGTTACAGAAACAAGGCGTCGGCAGACTTTTTGGACCCGGAACTCCAACATCGGAAATTGTGGAATACTTGAAAAAGTACTTTAATATAGAGAAAAAGTGATTAAGAAACATGCTTACATGGTAGCCGCAATCCGCCTTAGGCGGACTAAAGCCTGCGCCTACCTTTGACTAATGTCAGAAACTGATTAGGGAGGTTATCATGAAAATGGATGAAGGTATTAAGCGTCTTAAAGAGATACGAGAAAAAGCCAAGCTTGGCGGAGGTAAGGAACGGATCGAAAAACAACATAAAGCAGGCAAGCTTACGGCTCGGGAAAGGGTCGAACTTCTGCTCGATTCAGGCAGTTTCTCTGAATTTGACGCCTTTGTCACCCATCGGATATTTGAATTCGGTATGCAGGAAAAAAAGATTTTGGGTGATGGTGTTATTACCGGATTTGGCAAAATCAATGGTCGTCCGGTCTTTGTCTTTTCTCAGGACTTTACCGCATTCGGTGGTACCCTATCTGAAGCATTTGGTGAAAAAGTCTGTAAGATTATGGATAAGGCATTAAAGATGGGCGTGCCGATAATCGGACTTAACGATTCAGGCGGTGCCCGAATTCAAGAGGGTGTAGTGAGCCTTGCTGCTTATGCGGAAATCTTCTGGCGAAATACTATTGCTTCGGGTGTGGTTCCACAGATTTCAGCAATCATGGGACCTTGTGCTGGTGGTGCGGTCTATTCACCAGCTTTGACTGATTTTATTTTCATGGTGCAGGGGACCAGCTATATGTTTATAACCGGACCTGAGGTGGTGAAAACTGTTACCCATGAAGAGGTGACATTTGATGAATTGGGTGGTGCATCGGTCCATGCCACAAAATCCGGAGTCGCCCATTTTATTGCTGATAATGATGAGAAGTGTATTGCTGGTATTAGAAAGCTATTTGACTACTTGCCTTTGAATAATCTTGAAGAGTCGCCAAAGGTTGAACCTACGGATGACCCGAATCGAACCGATAATGAGTTAAATCAAATCATTCCGGATGACCCGAACAAACCTTATGATATGAAGGAAGCGATAAGAAGAGTAATGGACTTAGAAAGTTTCTATGAAGTGCATGAGCATTATGCTCAGAATATTATTGTTGGATTTGCCCGACTCGATGGTCGGGTAGTCGGAATTTTGGCTCAGCAGCCAGCAGTTATGGCTGGTGTCTTGGATATCGATTCATCAATCAAAGGCGGCAGATTTATCCGTTTCTGTGACTGCTTCAATATTCCGATAATTACATTTGAAGATGTGCCGGGATTTTTACCAGGGGTAAATCAAGAGCATGGTGGAATCATCAAGCATGGGGCAAAATTGCTTTATGCTTATTGTGAAGCCACCGTACCTAAAATTACGATAATAACAAGAAAATCCTATGGCGGTGCTTATTGTGTTTTGGGTTCAAAACAGGTCAGAGCCGATATTAATTTAGCCTGGCCTACTGCGGAATTGGCAGTGATGGGACCAGAGGGTGCGGTCAATATTATGTATCGAAAAGAACTGGCT
>JAOUPE010000022.1 GCA_029880025.1 Caldifarciminota bacterium | reverse complement strand
TCACAAGCCGAGGTTGCAGTGAGGATCGGGTTTTCTTACAAATCAGCCGACAGTTTCATCGCTCATTTAGAAAAAGGTTTATTAAAAAATCCACCTATGGACGATTCTTCTCTTTATATGTTCCTGCGGTGCCTGGTGGTTTAAAGAGTTAGTTATCAATCTATAAAGATTTTAATGGGAGTATTTTATTAATGAAATTAATCTGTTTTGTTTATTTAGATTTTTGTAAAGAGTGGTTTAGCGTAAGGTTCGAGCCGGCTCACCAAATTTGATTTTTGCCTTGACGCCAATTTCTACCAACTCGCGTAGACCCTTCGGGTCAAATGCACTGGAGAGTGCAGTCTCATAGGTGATTTTTCCCAGTCGGTAAAATTCGGCAAGATAAGCATCAAATGACAGACTGCCTTCGGATTGGCCGGTTTGGATGGCGGAAGGTAGATGTTCAATTTTTCTTTCTCTAATCATATTACGAACCGCCGCTGTCGCCATCATAATTTCGAATCCGGCAATTCGTCCTTTACCCTCGGCTTTAATTAGTAACCGTTGCGAGAATACGGCAAGGATTGAAATTGAAAATTGGATTCTTATCTGGTCTCGAATTTCCGGCGGGAAGATATCAATGAATCGAGTGATAGTTTCACTCGCATTAGTGGTGTGGAGTGTTCCAATCACTAAATGCCCTGATTCGGCAGCCCAAACGGTTGCTTCAGCCGTTGCCAAATCGCGAATTTCACCGACCAATATCACATTTGGATTGGAACGTAATCCTTTCATGATTGCTTCCCGGAACGATGAGACATCAATACCAACTTCACGTTGAGTTACCAATCCATTCTTATGGTCATGAATGAATTCGATTGGGTCTTCAATCGTTAAGACGTGACGGGGACTTTCTAAAATATAGTCGATAAATGTTGCCTGAGTTGTCGATTTGCCGCAACCAGTAGGACCGGTAACCAGAATTAAACCATGGGAGCGATCGAGTAGATTTTTTATCTTTGGTATAAGATGGGGCAAAAGTCCCAGTTCTTCAAATTCCATGATATGTTTGGGAATCAGACGCAAGGCAAGCCCGAAATGTCCTTTCTGCTTGTAAATCGCAACCCGGAAACGTGCCTTATCTTTATAGCTTAGACCGAAATCTCCTCCACCGCCATCGTTTATTTGGGCGCGTAAATGTTTAACATTTTGGGTTGAGATATCTTTGAATTTAACCGTAACATCTGGGGTCAATACTTGAGTCTTTTCAACATGATAAAGTTTACCGTCGACACGTAAGGTTGGGGGTCTGCCTACGGTGAGGTGTAAGTCGGATGCCCGATACTTAATGCACTCGTCGAGCAAATAATCAAAAAATTCTGTGTCGGTCATTAATATTCCTTAAAAGGATTCGATAAACCACGAGATGTAACCATTCTTAATATTTTTTATTATTATATTGAGAATTTATATAATGTCAATAGAAAATAAGAGGCTTAATTATTTGGAAAAGCAGTAAAAGAGCTATTGGTTAAAAAGCAGGAAATTGATTGATTTGATGTTTGAGCTTAAGTTGATTTTTAATAACTATAATTTGAGAAACAGAACAATCGATTGAAAGTGAGGTGGTCTTGACTTTTCATCGTTTTGTGTTATAGTTGAATTTAACCTTGCCGACATAGCTCAGTGGTAGAGCAGGGGTTTTGTAAACCTCAGGTCGCCCGTTCAAATCGGGCTGTCGGCTAAGACTGGCTAACCACGGGCAGGTACCCAAGCGGCCAAAGGGGGCAGACTGTAAATCTGCTGGCATTTGCCTTCGGAGGTTCAAATCCTTCCCTGCCCAGATAAAATCCATTTGGTTAGCTAAATAATATCATTTGCGGGGATAGCTCAACTGGTAGAGCTTCTGCCTTCCAAGCAGAAGGTTGCGGGTTCGAGCCCCGTTCCCCGCTTATAATTTTAGATTTTATGCCTTGACAAGATTTAGTGTTATTGGTTATAATACATAAAGTTCAAAATTCTATAAGATTTCGTAATTAAAGTTGTTATAAATTTTTCTGTTGACATTAACTCTTAATTTATTAAGATTAATGATTATGCCCATGTAGCTCAGTCGGTAGAGCACATCCTTGGTAAGGATGTGGTCGCCGGTTCAATTCCGGCCGTGGGCTAGTTTATGATGGAAATTTAAAATTTAATAATTTGAAAATGACAAGGAGGAAGTAATGGCAAAGGCAAAGTTTGAACGTAAGAAACCGCATATGAATATTGGAACGATTGGGCATGTTGATCACGGTAAGACAATCCTGACATCGGCAATTACTAAGATCTTATCATTAAAAGGCTTGGCTGAATTTAAAACTTATGATGAAGTAGCAAAGGCAAGTATTTCCCAAGGCAGGCGTGACGAAACTAAGATTTTGACAATCGCGATTTCACACGTCGAGTATGAAAGTGACAAGCGACACTATGCCCATATCGATTGTCCTGGTCATGCTGACTATATCAAGAATATGATTACCGGCGCCGCCCAGATGGACGGGGCAATTTTAGTGGTATCGGCAGCCGATGGACCAATGCCGCAAACTCGGGAACATGTGTTATTAGCCAGACAAGTTAATGTACCAGCAATCGTTGTTTATATCAATAAAACTGATTTAGTGACCGATCCAGAATTGGTAGATTTAGTAGAATTAGAAGTGCGTGATATTCTTAACAAATACGAGTTTCCTGGCGACAAGACTCCGATCATTAGAGGAAGTGCCCTTAAAGCCCTACAATGCGCCTGCGGTAAAGAGTCTTGTCCAGATTGTGATTCGATTATAAAGTTGATTAATGCTTGTGACGAATTTATTCCGGAACCAGTTCGAGATGTGGATAGACCATTCTTGATGCCAATTGAAGATATCTTTTCAATCACGGGAAGGGGTACGGTGGTAACCGGTAGAGTGGAACGAGGCAAACTTTTACCGGGCAAAGAAGTTGAAATCATCGGCTTCGACAAACAATGGAAGACCGTAGCTACCAGCCTTGAGATGTTCCGTAAAATTCTCGACGAAGGTGTTGCCGGTGACAATATCGGTATTCTTTTAAGAGGCGTGGAAAAAGACGAAGTGATGCGTGGTATGGTGATTGCATACCCAGGTTCGATAAATCCCCACAAAAAGTTTATGGGACAGGTTTATGTGTTGACTAAAGAAGAAGGTGGTAGACATACCCCATTTTTTACCGGGTACCGTCCACAATTTTATATTCGAACTACCGATGTTACCGGTTCCGTGAAACTGCCCGAAGGGGTAGAGATGGTCATGCCCGGCGACAATGCGAACCTGGAAGTAGAGTTGATAACATCAATTGCCCTCGAAGAGGGTTCACGCTTTGCGATACGCGAAGGGGGTCGAACCGTAGGTGCCGGTGTTGTAACAAAAGTATTGGAATAGTTTACTTATCGGATAGGTAAGAGGAGACGATGCGGGTAGCAGTTACTTTAGCCTGTAATGAATGTCGAAATCGAAATTATAGGACGACTAAAAATAAAAAGCAGCAGGAGAGATTGGAATTAAAGAAATTCTGCCGTTTTTGTAAAAAGCATACAGTTCATAAGGAGGTAAAATAGGCCAGTAGCTCGAACGGCTAGAGCGGCGGACTCCAAATCCGTAGGTTGGGGGTTCAAATCCCTCCTGGCCTGAATATTATGAAATTCTTTAATCGAATCCGAAAATATATTATGGAAGTAATTTCCGAATTGAAACGAGTAAGTTGGGTCAAAAGAAAAGAACTGATCGGCACGACAGTAGTAGTTATCATTTTATCTCTAATTTTAGCAATCTATATTGGTATCTTTGATTTCATATTTTCAAGAATTCTCCATCTGGTTATTCGATGAAGTACTTTGTGGTTCATACTTATACTGGACGCGAAAAACGAGTGAAAGAATTGCTTGAGCGAGCAATCGATAATGAAAATCTGAAAATCCTTTTTGGGCAAATAATTCTACCGGCCGAACGAATAACTAAAATAAAAAAGTCCGAACTAATCAGTGAGGAAAGAAGATTGTACCCAGGTTATATTGTGGTAGAAATGGAGCCGATTGAACAAGCAATTAATCTGGTAACTTCGATTCCAGGAGTTACTCATATGTTAGGAACTAAGACCAAGCCTTTACCTTTGACCGAATCGGAGGTTAAATCAGTTTTGGAGCAGATTGAACGCAGTCGAGAACAGGTCGCAACTGAAGTGCCATTTACTCAAGGTGAAAATGTTAAAGTGGTCAGCGGACCATTTGCCGGTTTTATGGGTACCGTTGATGAGATACACTCGGAACGAAGGCGAGTAAAAGTCATGGTGACGATTTTCGGTCGATCTACCCCGATCGACTTGGATTTTTTAGAAGTGCAATCGATCTAAGGAGGAATTAGTGGCAAAGAAAATAGTAGCACTAGTGAAATTACAGATACCGGCTGGACAGGCAACGCCAGCACCACCAGTTGGTCCGGCACTCGGACAACACGGTGTCAATATTGTTGAATTTTGTCGGGCATTTAATGCAGCAACTAAGAATGAACCACCCGGCCTCACAATACCGGTTGTTTTAACGGTATATCATGACCGCTCATTCACCTTTATTACCAAGAGTCCGCCGGCATCGATTTTATTAAAGCAAGCAGCTGGTTTAGCCAAGGGCTCAGCCGAGCCAAACCGAGCTAAAGTCGGTGTCGTAACCAAGAATCAGATTAGAGAAATTGCGCAACGGAAGATGAACGACCTAAACACGAGAGAACTCGAGGCTGCGGTTCGAGTTGTCGAAGGAACTGCCCGCCAGATGGGTATCACGGTGGAGGAGTGATGAATCGAAGTAAGAGATACAATAATTTAATTCAGAGTATGACCGGGGAAAAACTATCTCCCCTTACCGAAACAACATTAAAAGTGAAGGAATTTGCCAATGCCAAGTTTGACGAAACACTCGATCTTGCAATCCGGCTCGGGATCGATCCGAAAAAACAAGACCAAATGGTGAAAGGAACGGTTACTTTACCCTTTGGTACTGGTAAGCCAGTAAGGATTCTGGTTTTAAACAAAGGAGATAAGGAGAAGGAAGCAAAAGAAGCCGGAGCCGACTACGTAGGGTTTGAGGAATATGTTGAAAAAATCAAAGGTGGTTGGCTTGATTTTGACTATGTGGTTGCGACCCCGGATGCTATGCCTGAAGTTGGTAAGCTCGGCAAAATACTGGGTACACGAGGTCTAATGCCTTCGCCCAAAACCGGAACCGTCACATTTGATGTTGGCGTGGCGGTAAAAAGTTTAAAGGCAGGAAAGATTCAATTTAAAACGGATAAGACCGGAAACGTCCATCTGATTGTAGGAAAAGCATCGTTTGAACCAAATAAAATTGAAAAAAATATTATCGCCGTGATTGGTGCGATAATTAAAGCCAAACCGGCAACGGCAAAAGGACAATATCTTCGTTCGGTTACCCTCTCTTCAACCATGGGCCCCTCGTTCAAGTTGGATGTCAAGGAACTTACCGAATTGGTTGGAAAGGAAGGCTAAGGGTGCCAAGGAAAGAAAATATTGATAAAGTTGAAAAAATCAAAACACTAATTGGTAAAGCTTCCGCAATCTATTTCGCCGACTGTTCGCAGGTTAACGCTAACGATATGTCAATCTTAAGAGGTCGTTTACGCGAATCGGTTATTGTAACAAAAGTAGTAAAAAATCGATTGGCACTTTTAGCGTTCAAAGACCTTGGTTTTGATGATGCGATCCGTCCTTTTCTGACTGGTCCGACTTCCTTAATTGTGACGACCGAAGATCCAATCTTACCGGCGCGACTGATAAAAGAGATGACCAAAAAATTTACTGAAATTAAAATTAAGGGCGCCTATTTTGATGATACAATTTTCTCAGCCGAGCAATTTGACTTCTTAGCTAACCTGCCGGCTCGACCCGAGTTGCAAGCAACATTAGTTCAAGTCCTAGCCCAGCCCGTGGTCGGATTGGTTATTTTACTAGAGAATCTAATCGTCGATTTAATTTTTATTTTGGAGCAATTGAAAAAAAAGAAAGAACAGAGTTAAGGAGCAAGGTGATAAAAAGATTTAAAATGGTCATGATAATTGTTTCGATTAAAAGCTTCTTAACCGATATTAAGAAGCCTTGTAATATTAAGGAGGAATGATGACGACAACTAATAAAAAAGTAGATACGAAGAAAGAATCGGTTGAAGGAATAGTCGAGGTAATAGAATCCTTGACGGTTAAAGAATTGGCCGAGCTGGTTGAAACCTTGAAAGAAAAATTTGGAGTAACCGGCATCGCTTCAATTCCCCAAGTTGCAGCTCAACCCGGAACCGCTTCAGCCGGTGGCGAAGCGGCAGCGAAACAAGAAGAGAAAGCAGAATTTACGGTAAACCTAGTCTCGGTGGGCGACAAGAAAATTCAAGTATTGAAAGAACTCCGGGCTTTAACCAATCTTGGGTTAAAGGAAGCTAAAGACTTGATAGATAAGACACCCAGTACAATAAGGGAAGGAGCTGCCAAAGACGAAGCCGAAAAGATCAAAACAAAATTAGAAGAGGTTGGGGCAAAAGTGGAGATTAAATAGTAATGAAAACGGTTAAAAAAGATTTTTCCAAATTTGGAACTTTCTTTGAAATACCGAATCTTTTATCGATTCAGCTCGATTCATTTCGTGAATTTTTGCAATACGACAAACCACCAACCGTCAGACAAAATGAGGGGTTACAAGCAATCTTTAATGAAGTTTTCCCAGTTGAGGATACTCATAGAAAATTCACTTTAGAGTTTGTCTCATATGAAATTGGGAAAGAGAAATATACACCGGAAGAAGCACTTCTGAAAGGTGTTACCTATTCGTTACCCTTGAAAGTGAATTTTAGATTGATTAAGAGGGAGACCAGTAAAGAACGAGCCAAAGTTGCTGATATCATAGAAGATGAGGTATTCCTATGCGATTTTCCGTTTATGACCCCTAATGGGACTTTTATTATTAATGGTGTGGAGCGAGTGATTGTCAGTCAATTGCATCGTTCACCCGGTCTCTACTTTTCAAGAAGGGCCCGTGAGTGCTCGGCATTATTAGTTCCACTGCGCGGCGCCTGGTTTGAAATACTGGTGGGCAAAAATGATAACATGATTGTCCTTTTAGACCGAAATCGAAGGATCTCGGCGGCTACTTTTCTTAGGGCGTTAGGTTTTTCCGACGAAGATATATTTCGTGGTCTTTTCCGGGTCGAAGAGAAACCAATGGAATTGGGACAAGTGATTACGGCTAAAGTGGAAGATCCTCAAGGCGAAATTTATGCTCGTCCCGGCGAGTTGATTACCGAAGGGATGTTAGAATTCCTGATTTCCAAAGATGTTAAAAGAGTCCATTGTGTTTCGCCCGACCAAATTGGAATCACGATTGTCGCAAATACGATTCGAGCTGACAAGACGGCGACCGAGGAAGATGCGCTAAAAAGGGTCTATTACCGACTTCGTTCAATGTCTCCTCATTCAATAGAAGTGGCGAAAAATTTGATCGTCGGGATGCTTTTTGATAAACGTCGGTTCGACCTGGGTAAAGTCGGCAGATTCAAACTTAACCAACGTCTGGCCAAGAATGTCCCGCTAAATGAAACTGCTCTGACCCGCGAGGATGTGATTGGGATATTTAAACTACTTTTGAATTTTGCCGGCAAGCAATTCCCGGCCGATGATGTTGACCATCTATCGAATCGCCGGGTAAAACGAGTTGGTGAATTATTAGAAGATCAATTTCGTTATGCCTTAATGCAACTTGGTCACAATATTCGGGAACGAGCCGCTTTTATTGATGAAGCACAACTGAATCCTCAAGAGTTAGTTAACACCCGAGTCGTGGTAAGTTCAATCATGAAATTTTTTACCCAGAGCCAACTTTGTCAGTTTATGGAACAGACCAATCCCTTAACTGAATTGACCCATAAACGTCGAGTCTCGGCACTCGGACCAGGCGGTTTAACTAAAGAGACGGCAGGATTTGAAGCACGCGATGTTCACTATTCCCACTACGGGCGTATCTGCCCAATTGAGACACCAGAAGGTCCAAACATTGGTTTGATAACTACCGTTGCTACTTTTGCCAAGGTTAATCAATTTGGGTTCTTAACCGCACCCTATTGGAAAGTCAAAGAAGGAGTGGTTACAAGGAAAATCGAATATTTGAGTCCAGATGACGAAGATCGTTGTATCATTGCGCAGGCTAACACACCACTGGATGAGAATCGCAAATTTGACACCAATGAAATCATAGCACGTAAGAAAGGTGACGTCGTTACGGTTCAACCAAATGTAGTAACTCACATGGATGTATCGCCAAAACAGTTATTTGCACCATCAACCGTCATGATTCCATTTTTAGAACATGACGATGCGGACCGAGCCCTGATGGGCGCCAATATGCAACGTCAGGCAGTACCACTCTTGGAATCAGAAAAACCACTAGTTGCAACCGGGGTGGAAGAGAGATTTGCTACCGAATCGAGTGCCTTAATCAGGGCAGATGAGGATGGGGTGGTGGTAAAAGTTGATGCTTCAAATGTGGTAGTTCGAACCGCCTCAGGTTTACGTGAGCACCGGCTGTGGAAATTTAAGAAATCTAACCAGTATACTTGTTGGACACAACGACCAGTTGTTAGGGAAGGGCAATCAGTCAAAAAAGGTGACCTTTTGGCGGATGGACCTTCAACCCAACATGGTCAACTGGCTTTAGGACGAAATGTCTTTGTCGCATTTATGCCCTGGCGTGGCTACAATTACGAAGATGCAATTGTAGTATCAGAAAGCTTAGTAAAGGATGACAGTTTTACTTCAATACAAATTTTAGAGTTCGAAATACAAGCCCGAGAAACGAAACTCGGTCCAGAAGAGATTACACGGGATATTCCCGGGGCAATCGAGGATGAACTTAAAAATTTAGATGAATTTGGTATCGTCCGCTTAGGAACCGAGGTCTCGCCCGCTGATATATTGGTTGGTAGAATAACTCCAAAAGGAGAGACCGAATTTTCACCGGAGGAAAGGTTGTTGCGAGCAATTTTTGGAGAAAAGGCAGCCAATGTTCGTGATACATCATTGCGGGTTGAACCAGGAGTATTCGGGGTCGTTATTGAACGAAGAATCAGTACTCGGCGAACCCAAGATGCGTTGTCCCGTTGGCTGGATAAAACTCGTACCGAAGATGCCGAGAAAAAATATCAGCTGCGCAAAAAATTTTTCCAGGAGCGAAGGGATGAGCAATTGAGAAATTTTTTGCTTGGCGAAAAAGCAGCGGTGACAGTTAAGGATAATCGAGATCGAGTCCTGCTTAAAGCCGGCGAAAAGTTTGAGGAAGAACTTTTCGCTGAGAATCGTTTAGCCAAAGTAAAAAATTTCGATAATATTCTTACCGATAAAAAGAAAAATGAAGAAATTAAACAGGTGTTGAAGAATTATGAAGAATCGCTCATTCTGATTAACGAGGAGAGAAAGGTTGAACTTGACCGGATTCAGCGCGGCGACGATTTACCCCATGGCGTATTGGTTTGGATAAGAATCTTTATCGCTCAGAAACGAAAATTGTCGGTGGGCGATAAGATGGCCGGGCGTCATGGTAATAAAGGAGTCGTGGCAAAAATTCTGCCGGTCGAAGATATGCCATATCTGCTGGACGGCAATCCGGTTGACATGGTGCTAAATCCATTAGGAGTTCCGTCGAGAATGAATATTGGTCAAATTCTTGAGACTTATTTAGGTTGGACGGCTAAGACGCTTGGCTACCAGGCAATTTGTCCGGTATTTGAAGGGGCAACACCGAAAATGATTAAGGAAGAATTGGTTAAAGCAGGTATACCAGAAGATGGTAAAATAATACTTTATGATGGGCGAACCGGGATACCATTTCATCAAAAGGTTGTGGTTGGATATCTGTACATGATGAAACTTGTCCATATGGTTGATGATAAGATTCATGCCCGCTCAACCGGTCGTTATTCTCTGATAACTCAGCAACCATTAGGCGGAAAATCTCAGTTTGGAGGGCAGCGCTTCGGCGAAATGGAGGTTTGGGCATTAGAGGCTTATGGTGCGGCTAATGCTTTACAGGAGATGTTAACGATAAAATCGGATGATGTTGAAGGACGCAGTGCTTTGTATGAGGCTTTGATTCGAGGTAAGAATCCACCACCGCCAAAACCACCGGCTTCTTTCTCAGTACTGATTAAAGAGTTACAAGGTTTAGGTTTAGAATTAATCCCTGAGAAGGAGGGAAAATGACCGATAGTGATTTCTTGGATTTTGATGCATTGAGATTAAGGATTGCTTCGCCCGAAGCGATTCGAGGTTGGTCGAGTGGCGAGGTGACAAAACCAGAAACGATAAATTATCGGACTCAAAAACCAGAGCGGGATGGACTTTTCTGTGAGAGAATTTTTGGTCCGGTTAAGGACTATGAGTGTAATTGTGGAAAATATAAGAAGATTCGCTATAAAGGAATTGTCTGTGATCGATGCGGGGTTGAAGTTACCACTTCGGCAGTCCGGCGCGACCGAATGGGACATATCGAATTGGTGGTCCCAGTTGCTCACCCAATCTTCTATCAAGTAACGCCTTCTAAAGTAGGCTTAATTCTTAATCTTTCGATAAATCAAATTGAGAGTATCTTAAATTATGAAAATTATATTGTCTTGGAGACCGGAGTTTCATCTTACAAGAAACAGGAATTGATTAGCGAAGAGGAATACAATGAGGTTGAGAATAGGTATGAAGGTATGGTGGCTAATACTGGGGCGCCGGCATTGAAATACTTATTATCACAACTTGAGCTGGACGACCTGGCAGCAGACCTAAGGGCACGGATTAAGCTGGAAAAATCCCGACGGTTCAATTTACTGCGCCGGTTGCGAGTGGTGGAAGCGTTTCGTAACTCTCAAGCTAAACCGGACTGGATGATTTTGGATGTCCTGCCGGTCATCCCGCCCGATTTGAGACCGTTAGTACCTTTGGAAGGTGGTCGCTACGCCACTTCTGACCTAAACGATTTATATAAGCGGGTAATTGTACGTAATAATCGTCTTAAACACCTATTGAGTATCAAGACACCGGAAATCATTTTAAAGAATGAAAAGAGGATGCTCCAAGATGCAGTGGATAGCTTGTTCAATAATGAAAATCGGCCTCGACCGGTCCGCGGCAAAGCAAACCGACCTCTAAAATCACTATGTGAGGCATTGCGTGGTAAGCAGGGCAGATTCCGCCGCAATCTATTAGGTAAACGCGTCGATTATTCGGGACGTTCGGTAATTGTGGTTGACCCAAATTTAAAGCTTACGCAATGCAGTATCCCAAAAGAAATGGCGCTCGAACTCTTTAAGCCGATGATTTTACGGCAACTCGAAGAGAAAAGGTTGGCAGAAAGTGAAAAGGGAGCAAAGTCTTTATATAAAAAAGAGGCGCCCGCAGTATGGGAAATTCTCGAAGAAGTGACAAGAGAACACCCGGTAATATTGAACCGGGCACCAACCCTGCATCGAGTTTCGGTTCAATCCTTTTTCCCGATTCTCGTCGAACAGCGAGCAATTGGGATTCATCCATTGGTCTGTCCACCGTTCAACGCCGATTTTGATGGCGACACTATGTCAGTGCATGTGCCATTAACACCAGAAGCAATATTAGAGGCGGCGGTTTTACTGCTTTCCTGTCACAACATTCTGTCACCAGCCTATGGTCGTCCCTTAATGACACCCTCCCAGGATATCGTCGCTGGTATTCATTATCTAACCAAAGCCAGAAAACCCCTGAGCCAAAAAGAAAGAGCAAAAGTATTTGATAGTTTTGCTGAAGTTGATTCTGCCTATGCGCTGGGTGACCTTGAGGTTCATATGCCAGTTCGATTTATTTATAATGGTAAGTCGTTTGAAACAACGGTTGGACGTATCCTTTTCAATGAAATATTACCTGAGCAGTTACGATTTGTTAATGAGGTCTATGATAAGGGTA
>JAOUPE010000238.1 GCA_029880025.1 Caldifarciminota bacterium | reverse complement strand
CGCTGGCGCGGAATTAGATTAGATAGAATCGGTCATCTGATTCTCAGTTAATCATCTATATTAATCTAAACTAATGGTTTGGATTTTACCCAATAGATTTTATTTATATAAATAAGTTAAAATAGAAAAAACTTGTAAATACGATTGTCTCAATGAAGCCAGAAAAACTAATCTTCAGTTCAATTTTATTTCCTACTGAGTCTTCTCAAAGCAATGCTCTGCTTTTAGCCGATAGCATCCGCACTTTTGCCGGGTCTTTGGCTCAGACCCCTATCTGGTTCTTTGTACCAGAATATGGCAAACAACTCTCGCCCGAAATCAAAGAGAAATTAGTTGCCATGAAGGTCAAACTGATTCAATACGAGATTGATAATGAAGTCTTACGTTTCCCATTCACGGCTGATATTCTTGCCACTTCCCTGGCTGAATCTAAAGCCAGCGGTCAGGCAGACTTGCTTGCCTGGTTAGGTACCAATACCATTTTTCTTCAAGAACCAAGCGAATTCGTTCTGCCTGACGATAAAAATTTTGGTTATAGACCGGTTCATCATACTCTTGTTGGTTCTTTATACGACAAACCCCTCGACCGTTTCTGGACACTAATATATCAGTATTGCAAGGTTCCTGATGACCAAATTTTCCCCATGACGACTCATGTTGACGGCAATAGAATTCGTCCTTACTTTAATGCTGGTTTGTTGGTTACTCGACCCGAAAAGTACTTACTTCGGTCTTGGCAGGAAACCTTCTTCCAAATTTACCAAAAACCTGAATTATTGGAACTCTATCGGCAAGACGAACGTTACGCTATCTTTATTCATCAAGCAATATTATCCGGGGTCGTTCTATCAACATTGCCGAAGAATGAGATTCAAGAACTGCCTTCAACTTATAATTACCCACTGCACCTGTATTCTGAAGATATCACCAACCATCGTCCTTCCAGCTTAGCAGAACTTGTGACCTTTCGTCACGAGGGATTTCAGGATATTACGAAGTGGATGAAAAATTTGCCAACACCAGAACCGCTCACACAGTGGTTTACCAAACGACTAAAAGGAAAGTAAAGTGAGGAATTATGAACCTTTTAACTAAACTTTTTTTACTTAGCCTCTTTTTCCGCATTTTATATGCCACGCCGGTTGTTGTTTCGGGTGGTCCAGAAAATGATTATGAATCATGGATTGCGCGGCTTGACGAAGAACGGTTGATGATTGTTTTCGACCGCAATCCGGATTGGGTTTCCGGTGATATCTATGTCTCTTTTGCAACCGACAATGGCAATACCTGGAGTTCGCCAAGCCCGGTGATTGTTAAAGGAGGCAACCAAGCCACTCTCAGTTTTGTCCAGTTACTAGGAGATACTATCCGATTATGGTTTGCTACGAATGAAAGTGATACTTATGGCATTTACTCTGCCTACTCGATGGATGGCTTGAGTTGGACCGAAGAAGGAAGAATCAATCTCGGCTGGGCATCTTCTGATATGTATTATGACCCTAATGTGATTTTGGAATCCGATAGTTCCTTAACCATGAGTTACCATGGACCAGACGGTGGTTATATTGCTCACTGTCCCAAAAATGGTAGCTGGGATACCCTTTTGTCGTTATGCACTAATTAATCTAAAGCGGAAGAGAATAAAAACTTGGTTGTCAATTTATGAACAATCCAAAAACTTCAATATCTCAAACCTGAGATAACCGCAAAAAGAACGCTAATTACTTACTAAAGATATTAGCGAGTCAATACAACCTTTTTTAACATCCCCTGGCTTGCAGTATCCAATTTTATAAAATAGACACCAGCACTAACTTTTTTCCCTTTGAAATCTTTGCCGTCCCAGATGATACTGCTGACCGTTGACCGTTTAGCGCTGACCGTAGAAAGAAGGAAAGTCCTGACTAATTTACCGGTTATATCATAAATGTTAAGCGCCGATTTATGATTAAGGAATGCAGAATTCGGAATCCGAATCACGGTTGAGGTTCGGAATGGGTTGGGCGCGATTTTAAGAGTATTTATTGTAAAATCACCGACCAATTCAGCAAGACCAACACTTGGTGCATCCGTCGTATATTTTATCGCCTTGTCCGTAGTCCAAGGAGCACAACCACGATGTAGGGTCGCTTCATAAAGACACTGAATACCAATTGAACCAGTTGGGTCTTCGATACCAACCGTGCTTGATGATAAGCGATTCGCAGTTTGATACTGGGCGATAAGAATATTATCACCAGTGGTTGAAGTAATAGTCGTGTCATAAATAATCAGCTCAAATTTATCCATCACCGTACGTGGGTTATAATAAGGTACTGAATCGTATTCGATTATAAAGCGGTGATTCGTTTCATCATGGTAATAATAAATGCCACCTGAACCAGAATTATTCGGATAAAGGTCGTCATAGTTTAAAGCAACAAATCCTTCTGGACCATCCATATCAGGAATGGGGGTGTTTCGATAAGAAGGCGTCGTATTTGAACCAGCCGCTATCCAACCATCGGCACTAATTGAAACCTGAGTATAACGATTACCGTAATAACGCCATGGTCCAAATGAAACAGGTAGATTGACCAGTTTTACTTCGTCATTATTGGCATAAGATAATCTTGTGCCGAGAGCTTTAATCTCGACCCATTCATAAGTTGGATGATAGAAATAAAAAGTATCGACATTATCATAAGCCCAGTAAAGTGCTGGTTCTCTTGGTCCATCTGGAATTGGGTCAGTTATGATGAATTCACCAATGCGAATTGTGAATGAGATACTATCTTGATAACCAGTACCATTAAGGTGCAGCATAAATTGAGCGATATGTTCGGTTGGTGTGTTGGCATGTGCCAATAAGACAAATCGGTCACTATTATTATTTCGAGTCGAATCCGGTAAAATATCGTCAAAAATTCCCACTGAATCGGAAATTTCGACATAAGGGTCGTCTTCAGTCAAAGTTCCGATTACCGATAGTGCCGGTAACCGGCCATAATTTCGCAACTCTAAAACCAATTCTATTGTCTCACCCGGGTCAAAACGTCCATTGTTGTTACCCGAAGAGTCATAGACGATACGATTTTCTAATCCTAAGGCTGGTGCATTAACCACCATTGCTTCAATCGCATCTAAATCAAAGCCGCCGGTCGGACCATTTACCCCATCACCATCATCGACAATTCTAACATAACGTGCCATGCCTAAGCCGGCTCGTGATAAATCAAATGAGCTGGTTCCAGTATCAAAACCACAAAATTGCCATGATCCATTCCAGTCATTAGACACAAATACTGAACATGCCTCAAGGTCAGAATCGTCTTCATAGACGGTAAAATCATAACCCGGTCCATTAATAATCGGATACTGCATATCAAATGCTGCCCAACCTCTGACCCCCAGAGATAATCTTCGATTATCGGTTGTGCCTA
>JAOUPE010000021.1 GCA_029880025.1 Caldifarciminota bacterium | reverse complement strand
ACTACTCCAACATCATCATCATAAACCATTACCGAATCGGATAGGATATCATTTATGCTAATTAAATCACCAGCTAAGGCAGTTGTACAGCGGACAAGATGTGTGCCAATTGGAGTTGCAGTCCAATTAGCAAAATTGATTGTAGTCTGGGTATTGGGGTCAAGGGCAATGAATACCGTGTCCAAATAACTTGCACCAATCGTCAATATCACATCAAAAGAATCTCTAACACTTCCATAGTTGCGTACTGTTGCTTGGGGTGTGATAACACTATTTTTGGCAACGAGCCCGGTTGGGGCAACAATATCAATTACACCAGCATCGTGGACGTCAACTATAAACGAACTGTCTTGCCAATCATTAGAAGTATTCACATCACCAGTAAGGGCAGTTGAACAGCGCGTGGTATAACTACCGCGTTGTCCTGCAGTCCAATTATTAAAACTAACGGTTGTACCAGTAGCGGTGTCAAGACTATAAACCATCTGAGTATCAGTCCAAATAATCGGACCCGGTCCGGTTATTCGGAAAATTACGGGAAAACTATCGATCAAGGTATCTCCATAATTGTAGACACTGCATTGGGGAACAATCGTTGTTGCCGAATCTAATCTTCCTACAGGTGAGAAAATTGCAACCGAGCCAACATCTTCATTTGCCGGTATCAGGCTAGGGTAGAATCTAATCGCTCGCTCGGCGGATAAAAGGTTGCCATTGGGTACACCGTCATAAAGATATTCGAGACCAACATTTCCGGTCGAGTTTTCAACTCCTACAGTTGCACTCCTTCCCCAGTTATAAAGTGTATCCGAAAAACCTGCTCCTTGGTATTGCAAGATAATCGTGCCGTTCTCATAGAGAATTGCCTGGAAAGAAGCAGTCCCAGGACGTCCAGCACCGTTCCTTCTTGCATTTTGCCAGGTTACCACAGTGTAACGATTCGGTGCACTACCTAGAGTCTGATAATAGATTCCACCGCTATCACTTACCAACAAATTCAAATCATCCCAAAAGACAAAAACCGCTTGGTTTGGTGCACCGGCGTTAGGAACTGACGTATTGCCTGGGAAGCTATTACCAGGGCTAGGTCCAAAGCTGAGCCAGCCGTTCGTAGAAACCCGTACATCTGTATAGTTAGTTCCGTAGAAATTAAAATTGTAGGGCAGGACAAAAGAATATAAAGCATCATTGCCCCTTCCAAGAAAAGCATCAACCGAGGTTATATCAATCCAGGAATAAGTTGGACCGCTGGTCGTATCTGAGTCAATCCATCGATAGCCACTAGCATCTGGACCACCGGTAAATGAACCAATAAAAGCTGAATACATAAAGGGTGACACGGTTGGCGCTGAGGCTGGAATTTGATTTACGCCGCAAGCAGTTATCGTACTGGCATTACTCAGGGAATTAGGATTTGTGCCGGTACTGTCAAAAGCAATATTATTTGTTGTGCCAGGATAAGGGTCTCCAGCATCCCCGCGATTGATGCCGTTCCAGAGGTGATTCAAACCATCGGCTTGTTCTAAAGCAACCCCATAAGGAAATGCACCACCGCCATTTACCTGGTTGGTCGACCAACGAGAATTTATCACATAATCATCAATATGGTAAATTAGCAGTCCGGAATTATACATTAAGGTATCAAAATGGGTTTTGCGGCGATTCTCGACCAAAAAATATTCTTTGTAAGTTACGCCCTGGCTCATTAGCCAATAGGCTTTCGAATTGGTCTCAACCTGTGGCAGTGAACGAAAATTGCGTACCCTGACTGCGGTGGGATTTAACCAACCCAATTCCATTTTCGCCCAGGCACACATGTGACTTGGAAACCAGGGCGAACTTGGTGCACTCGCCCCCCAAGAGCCAGAACTCATTAAACACCACCGACCAAGCCCTTCTCCTCCACCATCAGTATCATACAAGTCAGGCAGACCTAAAGCATGACCCCATTCGTGACAAAAAACACCAATTGTAACCATTGTGCCATTGTTGCTGGAGTTACTTCTTTCTGGATCGATGACATATTGATTAATCCATACACCGTCATTGGTTAGATAAGCACCAATACCTGCACCGGTGAAACTCCAGGAATGGGAATGGATATCAGCACCGTTTCCGGTTTCTTCATAGCCATAGCCAGAATGGAGACAGGTAAAGCAGTCAACATAACCATCACCATCATTGTCAAATTGACTATAATCGACAAAGGGGTCAGCTTTTTGAGCAGCCTCTTTTGCCAGCATGGCTGCCCTCGTCATACCATTGGCTCGACCATAATAAGCCCGATTACTGTCCGCAGTATACCAACCATAACAAGTTCCATCGAGAGTGAAGATATTATACGAAATTTCATGATAATAATCTTTTGCCGTTCCTGAGGTCCAAGGACCGTTGAATAGCATCTGTTGAAAATTCGATACTGAATACATACTATCATAGTCAGGGTATTTAATCAAAACAACTGGAAACCGCTTGGTGCCAGAAACCAATAGAGTTATATCGCCAAGAGTATTGCGGATACCTTTTTTGCCAATATCCCGAATCGGATTGGTTGAGATATTAATTCCGAGTTCTGCATCTTCCTCAAGAAAACTCTCTGGAATCTTAAGTCCTTCAATCGGTGGCATTGAGAAAATCAAGGAAGGTAAAAGTGAGATTAGACAAACTGTGATGATTGTTTGAACACAGTTGAACTTCTTCATTACATCCTCCTTTTATTTTTTAAATGAGTCCCGTTCTTGCCCGCCAGGGCAGGATGAAAATGAACAATTTATTTTATCCCCAGTTTTATAACTGGCGCGCACCAATTTAACCAATTTCATATATCTATCGTACCGGTAAAAACCATTTCTCAGTACCGGCTAAAAATTCATAATCAGTGCTTTGACAAAACAATAATACCCCTTTAACAAAGTTCGAGTTCAAAAAATAGTTATTAAATTTTAACCTAAGTAATTAAATTGTCAAGGACTTTTTGGCATATTGACAAGTAAAATATATTTTCTATAATAAAAATTCGGGCGATTAGCTCAGATTGGCTAGAGCGCCTCCCTTACAAGGAGGAGGTCACCTGTTCAACTCAGGTATCGCCCAGATTAATAAACCGAAAATGGCGATTGGGGTTAGAAGTTATAAATTTATAAACTTAATTTGATTTTAATATATTTTTATGCCTGTTAATAGAGGAAAAGCCCGTTCTGGGCCTAGACCAAAACTGGATGACCCCTACCTAACCAGAAAGGCTTACCCAGAGCCAACCATCTGCCCAGTCTGCGGATTAATATATCATAATAAACGATGGGCCAAAGACGACCATATTTTCGAAGCGGTTAAAGACGTTGCCCAGAAACACAAGTGTCCGTCATGCCGTAAGATAGAAGACCATTTCGTAATGGGAATGGTATCCATCTCGAGTGAGAGTGATTTTATAGACAAGCATAAGACAGAGATTATCAATCTGATTCACAATGAGGAAAAACGAGAACTTCTACGGAATCCTCTTGACCGTATAATGAGTCTAAAAGAGAAGGGTAATGAACTTAACGTTGAAACGACATCGGAAAATCTGGCAGTGGCGATTGGCAAAGCTATGCATCGAGCTTATAATGGAGAGGTGGAATTCAGATTCAGTCGGAATAATAAACAGGCAAGAGTTTATTGGAAAAGATAAAAGGAAATAACTTAATTATATTCAAATGACAATTGAAAGGAGGCAGACTTATGAAAGTTAGACCCTTGCAAGATCGTATCTTGGTCGAAAGAATTGAAGAAGAAGTTAAAAAGGGTAATATTATAATCCCGGATACTGCTAAGGAAAAACCTCAGCAGGGAAAAATAATTGCAGTTGGTCCGGGTCGAATTGACGAATCCGGCAAAAGAGTTCCCATGGATGTAAAAAAAGGTGATATAATTTTATTCGGCAAGTATTCTGGTAACGAAATAAAAATCGACGACAAAGAACTGCTCATTATGAGAGAAGAAGACGTATTAGCCGTTATCGAAAAGAAGGAGGATTAAGATGCCGGCAAAACAATTAAAATTTGATGAAGATGCCCGAAGGTCGATGCTTAAGGGCGTCGAGATGCTTTCCAATGCGGTCAAAGCAACCTTGGGGCCAAAAGGACATAATGTCGTAATCGATAAAAAATGGGGAGCCCCCACCATTACCAAAGATGGTGTTACGGTCGCCAAGGAAATCGAGCTTGAAGATAAATTCGAAAATATGGGCGCTCAGATGGTAAAAGAAGTTGCTTCGAAAACTTCTGATGTGGCAGGTGACGGTACTACCACGGCTACGGTCTTAGCCGAAGCGATCTATCGTGAAGGTTTAAAAGTAATAACCGCCGGTGCCAATTCAATGGCAGTGAAACGGGGAATTGATAAGGCGGTCGAAACCGTGGTCGCCGAGTTGAAAAAAATTGCGAAAAAGACCACTGGCCGACAAGAAATCGCACAGGTTGCAACGATTGCATCTAATAACGATGCGACAATTGGTAACCTGATTGCCGATGCTATGGAAAAAGTCGGCAAAGAAGGCGTAATTACAGTCGAAGAAGCAAAGTCGATGGAAACAACCCTTGAAGTAGTAGAAGGTATGCAGTTTGACCGCGGTTATCTCTCGCCCTATTTCATTACCAATCCGGACAAGATGGAGGCGGTTTTAGAAGACTGCTACATCTTACTCTATGAAAAGAAGATTTCTTCGATGCGCGACCTCTTACCTTTGCTCGAAAAAATTGCTCAGAAAGGCAAACCAATTTTGATTATTGCCGAAGAGGTTGAAGGCGAAGCCTTAGCCACTTTGGTGGTAAATAAAATCCGTGGAACTTTGCAATGCTGCACAGTAAAAGCGCCTGGTTATGGTGAAAGAAGAAGGGCAATGCTGGAAGATATTGCGGTTCTAACCAATGGTCGGCTTATCACCGAGGATGTCGGAATCAAATTAGAGAATGTTCAGATTTCGGATTTGGGTCAGGCAAAACGAATCACGATTGACAAAGAGAATACCACAATCGTTGAAGGTGCCGGTGCGAAAAAGGATATCCAGGGCAGAATCGATTCGATTCGAAAACAGATTGAAGAGACCAAATCGGATTACGACAAAGAGAAACTGCAAGAACGACTGGCAAAACTAGCCGGTGGTGTTGCCGTAATCAATGTTGGAGCGGCAACCGAAGTCGAAATGAAACAGAGAAAAGCATTGGTCGAAGATGCACTTCATGCCACTCGAGCCGCGGTCGAAGAAGGAATCGTTCCCGGCGGCGGGGTTGCTTTGATTCGCTGCTTACCGGCTTTGGATAAGATGAAGCTTGAAAGCGATGAACAGATTGGTGTCAATATCGTGCGTAAAGCCTTAGAAGAGCCGATTCGGATACTGGCGGAAAATGCTGGAGTGGATGGTTCAATCGTGTTCGAAAAGGTTAAATCGGAAAAAGCGGCAGTTGGATTTAATGTCGAAACACTGAAATACGAAGATATGTTTGAAAACGGCATTATTGACCCGACTAAGGTAACTCGCGCTGCATTACAAAATGCGGCGAGTGTCGCTGCCCTACTTGTTACTACCGAATGTGCGATAGCAGAAATACCGGAAAAGGAAAAAGCTCCACCGATGCCACCCGGCGGCTACGGCGGCGAATATTAAAAAGCAGGGACTAGGGACAGTGAGTTTGTAACCACTCCCTAGTCCTACTTTTTTAACTATGCCAACCTACGAATATCAGTGTAACGAGTGTGGACATCACTTTGAGCTTTTCCAACCGATAACTGATTCTCCGGTTAAAAGCTGTCCGGTTTGCCAAGGCAAGGTGCGAAGACTGATATCGGGTGGCTCAGGATTGATTTTTAAGGGCAGTGGTTTTTACATTACCGACTACAAGAAAAAAACCGAAACAACCGATACTCGTCGGGTCCGGCGACCCGAGCAAGCCGAACCTAAAAAAACCACTGCTAAATCCTCCAAAGCAACAAAAAAGACAGAAGACTAAATCAAAATTTTTATTTTTGATTTTTTATATTTTATATGATAAAGATCGACGGTTCTTATGGTGAAGGTGGCGGTCAGATTTTACGTACTGCCCTAAGTCTTTCGGCAATTCTTAATAAGCCATTTGAGATGTATAATATTCGTAAAGGCAGAAAAAAACCAGGACTTTTGGCTCAACATCTTACCGGTGTAAATGCCACTCAAAAAATTACCGATGCAAAAGTGAGCGGTAACAACTTTGGTTCCTTAAGTTTAATCTTCGAACCAAAAACAATAAGCGGCGGCGAATATGAATTCAATGTGGCAGAAGAAAGAGGAAGTGCCGGTGCCGTCACGCTTGTCACCCAGACCATTTTACCAATTCTTTTCTTTGCCGATAAAGCAAGCAAAGTAACGATAAAAGGGGGCACCCATGTTCCATTCAGCCCTCCTTTCGATTATCTTAAAGAAATCCTTTTGCCTTTATTGGCAAAATTAGGATTCGAGGCGAAAGCTGAACTGAAAGGATACGGTTTCTATCCGGTTGGTGAAGGTGAAGTAACTTTAGAAATCAAAAGCCAAAATTCAAAAGTCAAAATTCAAAGGGAGCCATTTGCCATTAAAGAACGTGGCGAACTGAAAGAGTTAAAAAGTGTCTCAAGCGTAGCAAACTTGCCTTTATCAATCGCCGAAAGACAAAACAACCACCTGACTGCCAAATTCAAAATTCAAAATTCCGGACTCGAAATAAAAAGCACTTGTGAAACGGTCAAGGCATCCTGTTCTGGGACCCACCTTTTTCTGACGGCAGATTTTCAAAATATAAGAGCCGGTTTTTCTTCCCTGGGCGCCCGAGGTAAACCGGCCGAAAAAGTTGCCGATGAAGTCTTTGATGAATTTAGTAATTATTTCAGTCAAAAAGGAGCCTTAGACCCTCATCTCGCCGACCAGATATTGATCTTTTTAGCCCTTGCCCAGCAAAGTTGTGCTTCTCGCCGTGCTCAACCGACACCGTCCATTTCATTCACCACGACTAAAATCACTGATCATCTCTTAACTAATATTTGGGTGATAAATCAGTTCCTGCCCGAACTGAAGATAACGGTAAATGAAAATTTAATAACGGTAGAACGATAACTCGATAAAAAACCTTTAGTATCAATTCTATAATCACAATCCAAATATTATAAGCTCAGTTTCAATAAAACCCTTGACTAGAATCAAAAATTAATTATAATTAAATATGAGAGACCCGAAAGGTTCTGGGGTCCCAATTTTCCAAAAAAACTTTTGTTTCTCTTCGTTTAATTGGCTAAGCTTCAGCCTATTAAGCATTAGAATCGTGTTGCGAACTTTTTATTCCGCTTAGACAACGGACACCAACCTTCACTCGGGGTATTTAAAAAATCACTACTAATCAAGGAGGGGAGTTATGAGAAACTTTGTTCTCATTTTATTGGTATCGTCCTTATCATTCGGGGCAAGCATCACAAAAGATTTTTACTTCTCGAAAAATGACTTAAAGCTACGCAAAGTTGACGGCTATGATTTAGTAACGATGAGAGACAAGCCAGGTCCTGCCCACTTTGTCTACCCGACCGAACAAGGTAAACCGTCAATTCCTTTTTATTCGATTTCATTATTGATTCCAGCCACGGCTGAGATAAAGAATGTCACTATTTTAGATTATGACCGAATTCAAATTCCAGGAGAATATTTGTTATATCCGGTGCAAAGACCAAGACCGACTTCACAAATCGAACCGATACCGTTTGTTCAACCAGATGAGATTGTATATGCTTTGTCTACCGAATATCCGGAAAAAAGGGTAGCGATGATAAGAAGTGGTTGCAAATCAGGTTTTCGAATTGCCGGTGTATTTTTATACCCAATAAGTTATATCCCGAAAGAGAGGAGTCTCTTCCTTTATCGAAGAATGAAAGTGAAAATCGAATATGAAGAAGGAATCTACCATGCCGAATATCTTACACCATCCCAGAAAGCGTTGTTTTCGCAAGATGTCAAGAATCTGGTAATAAATCCAGAAGCGATTGAACGATTTGCGCCACCGCTTCATCAGACCGATAATCCGGATACCGATTATATCATAATCACCAGCACCGGCTTGAAGGCAAACTTCGTTCCTTTGGTTAACTGGTTAAGAAAAACTGGACTTCGAGCCGATACCATCAGCACGACTCGGATTAATTCTAATTATACCGGAAGAGACCTTCCTGAGAAAATAAGAAACTTTATCAAAGATTATTATACCAATCATAGCTTAAAATATGTGCTGCTTGCCGGCGATAACTCGATAATTCCCAAACGTGGTGTTTATGCTCGGGTCTCCTCAATTCCGCCTGAAACCGATAGTTCAATACCCTGTGACTTGTATTATTTCGATTTGCAATACAGCTGGGATGGCAATCAAAATAATGTCTTTGGTGACACATTTCTAATTTCTGGGCGTCGAGACACCGTTGACTTATATTATGATTTGTACGGTGCACGTTGGTCAGTTCAAACCACGGCTGAAGTTGACACGATGATTAGAAAATTTATGACCTATACCAAGAATCCTGATACTTTATATCAGAAACGTTTATTATTGCCTGCGGCTTTTTTATGGTCTAGTTATAGTCATCGCCAGTCCCAGGATTCAATCGCCAATCTCAGCCCTTCGGGTTGGACCGACCGGGTCATTGACCAGGGAACAAATACCAGTTTAAGATGGCAGGCCAGGGATTCTTTAAATAGCGGTTTTGGTTTTGCCCATCTGGTTGCCCATGGTAATGACCTTGGCACCTGGATAACCGGTTCAGTTGCTCAATATTATTACACCGACCCAGCTACTCAGACCAATTATAACAAGTTGGCGATTGTTAACTCTAATGCCTGTTATTCGGGTAATTTTGAATATTCGGATTGTTTAGCCGAACAGATGATGAAAGCAAGAGGCAGTGCAATTGGGGTGATGATGAATTCAAGATACGGTTGGGGACAGCCACCCTGGATTGGACCATCCGAACTACTCGATGTTCGTTTCTACCATTACTTGTTTACGCTCGATTCAATTAGAATCGCTCATTGCCATCAGGCAGCAAAAGAGTATTACCGGAATTCTGCAATGTCACAACAGGTTTGGCGCTGGTGTTACTATGAACTCAATCTCCTTGGTGAACCGTCCATGATGATGTGGAAAGATAATCCGAAACCAATGACCGCAGCTTTCACCAACCCAATTA
This sequence comes from Caldifarciminota bacterium, assembly GCA_029880025.1. Taxonomy (GTDB): domain Bacteria; phylum Hydrothermota; class Tepidihabitantia; order Tepidihabitantales; family JAOUPE01; genus JAOUPE01. The sequence continues at coordinate 2,867 of JAOUPE010000021.1, read as the reverse complement.
ATACTGGCAGTCAGTCATTTACCGTCACCGTTAGTTCGCAGGGTTCAGCGGTTTCCCAGGCATTGGTTGCTTTATGGAAAGGGAATGAGGTTTATACTAGAGGGTTAACCAATGCCAGCGGTCAGGCAACTTTTACCATCAACCCAACAACGGCTGGTTATATGTCTGTGACCGTAACCGCTAAGAACAAAATTCCGTGTGAAGATAGTTGCCAGGTCGTTTTAGTGACTACCGATGTTGGCGTAACCCAAATCCTTGTGCCGACCGGCACGATTGATTCGACCGGTCCAATCATACCCCAAGCCCGGGTCAAGAATAACGGTACCAGCAGTGCAACTTTTAATGTCACATTTAAAATCATCGGTACTTCATATAATCAGACTCGTGCCAAGACCTTAAATGCTGGGGTTGAAGATACCGTGAACTTTTCGGCCTGGACACCGGTTCGAGGAACCTATACGACTCGTTGTAGCACCTATTTAGCCGGTGACGCCAATCCAAATAATGACACTCTTTCCGGCTCAGTTACGGTTCAAGTCCATGATGTTGGAGTGACGCAAATTTTAGCTCCTTCCGGAACAATTGACTCGACCGGTCCATTTACACCGCAGGTTCGAGTAAGAAATTATGGTTCTAATACCGAAACTTTCAATGTCATATTCCGAATTATTGGAACATCTTATAACCAGACCCGTTCCAAGACGCTCGGTTCTGGGGTTGAAGATACGGTGAACTTTCCGGCCTGGGCACCGGTTCGAGGAACCTATACGACTCGTTGTAGCACTTATTTAGCCAACGATATCAGGCGAGTTAATGATACCTTATCCGGTTCGGTCACGGTCCAAGTAAAAGATGTTGGTGTAACTCAGATTATCACGCCTTCCGGCACAATTGATTCGACCGCTTCAATCATTCCTCAGGCACAAGTGAAAAATCACGGCACCAATCCAGCAACCTTTAATGTTACATTCAAGATTGGCACTTCTTATAATGAGACCCGGTCTAAGAACCTTGGCGCTGGAGTCCAGGACACGGTCAATTTCCTAGCCTGGACACCGACTCGGGGCAATCATACCACACGCTGCAGTACTCATTTGGTGGGTGATGCTAACCCAATTAATGATACCCTTTCGGGTTCGGTAATGATTCGGGTTCGAGATGTTGGCGCAACCCAGATTATGGTTCCAACTGATACAATCGATTCGACCGGGCAAATCATACCACAGGCTCAGGTCCAGAATTTTGGCACCAATACCGAAACCCTTTATGTCACATTTAGAATCGGCACTTCTTATAATGAGACACGGTCTAAGACCCTTGGGCTTGGGGGCCCGGACACGGTCAATTTCCCAGCCTGGACACCGACTCGAGGTAATCATACTACTCGTTGCAGCACTTATCTGGCAGGCGATGTCAATCCAACCAATAATGTAATTTCTGGTTCGGTTACGGTTCGGGTACGTGACGTTGGTGTGACTCAGATTGTGATACCTGCCGGGACTATTGACTCAATCCAACCAATCACACCTCAGGCTCAGGTCCGGAATTATGGCACCAATACCGAAAACTTTTATGTCACATTTAGAATCGGCACTTCTTATAATGAGACCCGTTCCAAGACTCTTGGTGCTGGAGGCCCGGACACGGTCAATTTCCCAGCCTGGACACCAACTCCAGGTAACTTTATGACGCGCTGCAGCACTTACTTAATCGGCGATGTCAATCCAGGCAATGATACGCTTTCTGGTTCAGTCACGGTTAATGGACCAGATGTTGGTGTAACCAGAATTCTTGTGCCAGCCGGCACGATTGATTCTGGTCAAGCCATTACTCCTGCCTGTTCGGTCTATAATTACAATAACCGGATTGAGACTTATCGGGTAAGAATGAGGATTGGTTCTTTCTATGATGATACCGCAAATGTTACCGGTCATTTACCCGGCACTTATCAATATGTCACTTTCCCGACCTGGTCCGTGATTCAAGTTGGGACTCATACGGTTTCTTGTTCGACTGAGCTTACCGGTGATGTTGACCCGAGTAACAACTTAGGAACTGGAAGCGTGGTGGTTAGAGGTTATCAACCTCCACCTTCAATTTGGCTTTCAATGACACCAATTCCAGCTGCACCCTCAGGTAAGAGACCGAAATCTGGAAGCTGTATGGCAGGGCTACAGGCTACTGGTTCAATCTATTTCCTGAAAGCAACCAATCGACCCGATTTCTATTCGTTCACACCAAATACGGGTATTGGTATTTGGACAGTGCTTGAAACAATTCCAAAAGGAGACAAAGCATCGGGTGATGGTAAATATCCGAAAAAAGGTGCATCAATGGCGGCTTATGAAGATGGCAAGTGCGTTTATATACTGCGTGGTAATAACACGGTCGGATTTTGGAAATATCAAGCCGATACCAGTGCTGGTCAAACAATCGGTTGGCACAAACTTAATAATATACCACCAGGCACGAAAAAACCAAAATATGGCTCAGGACTGGTGGCGGTGACAAAAGGCGGCAACGATTATCTCTTTGCGATGAAAGGTTCCAAGACTAATGAATTCTATTTATACGACATTACAAATAACACCTGGACACAAGTTGCCAGTTCACCCATTGGTTCAAGTGGCAAACTTGGTTACAAGAAAGGCTCCTGTCTCACTTTTGATGGGGATAGCTTTGTCTATATTCTGAAAGGCTACTATGGTGATTTCTTCAAATACGATATTGAGAACAATTCCTGGCATGAATTAACCCGTTATGACTACAAAATTTTTATGAGCCGTGAAGGCAAGAAGAAAAAACCGAAAGACGGCGCCGGACTGGTGTATTATAATAATAATGTTTATATGCTTAAGGGTGGTAAT
>JAOUPE010000237.1 GCA_029880025.1 Caldifarciminota bacterium | reverse complement strand
TGCCATCGGCGATGAAGGCGAGAGTATCCTGCACACACACTTCATACGCATACGAGGGAGTGTCCAAACTACCGATGATGTAAGGTGCGGTGGGATTAGCAACATTGACCACCTGGAGTCCGCTGTTACCGTCAGCGATATAGGCGAAGGAATCCACGACGAATACGTCTCTTGCAACATGGACCGTAGCACAGTGACCGACCTCAAACGGCACAACCGGGTCAACGACATTCACAATTCTAAGCCCACCGGTACTGCCATTTGCCATGTAGGCAAGGGTTTCACTTACAAAGATACCGATGGCATGACCGCTAAGTGTTAAGTTACCTACTTCGTTCGGCGCGGTCAAGTCTTTGATGTTTACTATCCTGAGACCAAAATAGTAGTCGGCAAGATAAACAAAGGTATCAGCAACGAAAATATTCCAGAGTTCTTCGCCACCTCTATGCCAATGACCGATATCGTACGGCGAACCTGGATTTGCTACATTAATAATGTAAAATCCCTGTTCCTGACTAAGGATGTAAACCAGCGTATCCTGGATACGAAGCTTTCGTGCCACACCTGGTGTTTGATAAAAACCAACCTCATTAGGCGCACCTGGGTTAGCGATATTCACGACCCGGAGACCGTTGTGATAATCCGCAAGAAACACAATAGTATCCGAAAGATGAACCGAGTAGCTGATGCCGTCGGTATCCAGAAAACCGGTTTCAAAAGGTGATGCAGGATTGACCGTGTTAACAATACGCAATCCATTGATGTTAGCGGCAAGACAAACCAGTGTATCGTTAACGTTAGACACGCCTTCGGCATAACCCGGAGTCTCAATGAACCCGACCTCCCAGGGTAAAGTTGGATTTGCAACATTGATAATCCTTAGCCCCCTATTCCAATCCGCAACGTAGATGATTGTGTCTTTTTGATAGATGTCCCTGGAGTAACCGGGTGTATCACAAAAACCGATTTCATAAGGAGACGCTGGGTTGGTAATATTGATTACCCGAAGCCCTGACTGGTCAGCCACGACATAAGCGATAGTATCGTGAACGTGAACATCGTATGCCGGACTCGGAGTGGTCTGACGTCCGATTTGAAACGGCAAGCTGGGATTAGCAATATTGATTATCCGTACCCCACCGTAGCGGTCCGCCAGGTAAGCAAGGGTATCCTGTACATAGACCCCAAATGCAACATCCGGAGTCTGGTAGTACGAAACTTCAAATGCTGAATCGGGATTTGAGATATCTATTATCCTCATTCCACACCATTCGTTCGCCACATATGCGTAAGCACCGCTAACATGAATGTCTTTTATCATCGAAGGAAGAAAGACCTCACTGCGGAGTTGCGGTTTTGACTGGTTTGTGATGTCCAGTAACTGGAGCGAAGCGCCATTGCCAATAAGGATCAGACTGTCCTTAATGAAAACTGCCCGGCTCGGTCCATATGGCCACCTGCCGACAGTCCTCATGTTAGACGAGTCAAGAGGCGAGGAGAAACATAACCAGCCTTCAGGTTGATTTATGATGTCGATTGCTCGAACAGAGCACACACCGGTTATTACAGTAATAAAGGCAATCAGTTTCTTTAACATCTGGGTCTAAAAAGAATTTTCATAAAAGTAATCATTTTTTCTTATGCCATCCCGAATAATCTGCCAGCCAACTTTTAAGCAATGGAATTAATTTCCCGTTTTCAGGTCTTGAACTCTCACTGTACAAAAGCCAAGGTAATGAAGGAATCCAGATTTCCTTAAAATCTAAAATTTTAAGATTTGTCGAGTCAGGATGCCACTGTTCAATCAAAACATAATAGCAATCTCCTTGCGAAGTATAAATTTTATCCACAGCCTTTGTCATTTCGTTAAATTCTTCAACTCTGCGCACTGTAACCGTCTGCGTTACCAACCTGTTTTGCGGGTCAAAACGTTTAACCGCTAGGTTTTTAGCTTCTTCACCCTCATAAACAAGAGGAAACGATGGGAAAACATTCAAATCCCAATTACTGGAAATAAAAGGAACTTTATAGCTATAAACGTAATCAAGTAAAATAGGTTCCTCAATTTCTCTACCCGCATAGCTGTATTCAGCACTTCTTATAATCTGTAGATTATCTTTCCGAAAGTAATATATGATTCTTTTTTCGGGGAAGCTTTCATCAATTGGTAAGCGTCTCTGTTCAACCGCAAAACAATCGTTTCCCTTGATATTTTCCACTCCTATCACCTTGTAATAGATTTCAAACGGCTGGACTGTATTCATATCAAGAGATTCTGGAAGAGGTGGACCAGCCGAAATCCAACTTACATATCGCGTTTTAATAATTCACCAATCCCCTACTTTCCAATTTGGCATCCATCCGTTTGGTAAAGTGTTATCAGATGCATAAATGATGCCCACTACTATTACAAGGATTGTTCCGACTAATTTATTTAATCTCATTTTAGACTCCTTTTTTCATTACTATTCAACAAACATTGATGGTTGTATAGATTTCAATCAATTTCTTAGCAGATTTTTCCCAAAGGAAATTAGTCCGAATATGTTCGGCAAGTATTCTATCTTTTTTCTTGGCTAATGCCCTAACCAAACCCTGATAGATTGATTGGACTTTCTTTGGGTCTATATATTCAGCATAATCACCAAAGTATTCATCAGTTCCACCGTATTTAGTAATAACAATTTTTGCCCCAGCTAATCCGGCTTCTAAGGCGGCAAGGCCTGGAGTTTCATAAAAAGATGGCAAAACAAAAACATCGCAAGCCGCATAAGCCGAAGCTAAAATTTCAGAATCTGAATGTAAACCTGAAATAATCAGAATATTTTTATTCTTTTTAGCTTCTTCTAAACAAATTCGTGCATAATCAGTATCAAGAACTGGACCGATAAAAACGACTGGATGGTCAATTCTTGCTAAAGCTTTAATCAAACCAAGCAAATTTTTCCTCTGCCAGCCGATATGCCCGACATAAAGAATAAAATCTTTTAGCTTATATTTATCGACGAAAGGTTTAGGATCAGCATTATAAAATCTCTCTTCTACACCATTCGGCAAGATTTTTATTTTCTTTTCTTTTACTTTTAATCCTTTAACCAGCAAATCAGCTTCCTGATTGGTGTTTGGAGTTATAATCTTTGCCCTATCACATAATTCGGCAGTAAAAAGATGCTCGGTCCAGACCCCGCCAAAACTTCTTAAACCTTTTGCAAAATTGGTTAGCAAACGAAGCTGATTCGGATTCCTTCGACTATAAAAAACCGGCGTAACGACCATCTTCATACCCAAGCTGTGCATTGCTCGACCAAAATGATATGTGCCAACATGTGCACCAAAGAGATGAAACAAATCGAACTCTTTAAGGTTATAATCCTTCCCTGGATTGAAAATCTCTATTTCGTGGCCAAGCTTTTCCAATTGATATTTAAGG
>JAOUPE010000236.1 GCA_029880025.1 Caldifarciminota bacterium | reverse complement strand
GCCAAAACCGACATCGAGCAAGCCATCGTTATTAACATCACCCACCGCAATCCCGCCGTAACCGAATTCACCCTCCTGATATACATCCCAGTTACCTTGACCGTCACCGAACCAAACCATGATGCCATGTTCCAGGGTGTTAATATAAGGGCTGCCATGGTCACCAATCGATAAAATGTCGACATTGCCATCGTTGTTAATGTCGGCGAACTCCATTTCAGTTCGACCACCCTCAAGCAAGGGATTCTGAAGTCCATTCGATGACTCGACATAGGACAAACCGAAACAAGCAGTGGCTGTGAAAACAAAGATAATTAAAACAGATGATATTTTCATGTTTTCCTCCATTTTATTATTAAACTTATATTCATCTAATCATCGGGTCAATTATGAATCAAGGTTAAGAGTTAGTCAAGGCGAATGCGAACACTTTGCTATTGTCGGTTCATTATTTACGTCGTACCGGCAAGGACTTAATCGTCTATCGTTTATCGGTTATGCGGTTCGTATCATTGGTCGTCAAACGTCTAAAGTCAGACATCGGCTTTCATCCAAGTACAGCTGTGGTATTTTTTTTCTTTATTTAAACCACGAAAGGGGGAAGGGCACGAAAAGGGCAGGTAGTTTTTTAATCGTTAAGAAGGATTAGGATGGTTCGAAACGGCTTATTTTTCTTCCGGCGCTCCTATCCGTCCAATAAGATAATTTTTCAACTTCTGAACAAAATTCTGGGCTTTCTCTAATAACTCTTTCGCCACCTCTTTAGTAATTTTGAACCCTATCTCATAATCGCCAACCAGTCTTTCATCATAGGCATCATTAAGTGTTTTTCCAAAATCCTTTTCAAAAACCTCGGTTTTTATAAAATGTTCTCCAAACAAACTTATTACGCCCTTGTGGGAAGAAGCACTTAAACCTTTAGTAAGAAGCACCGCTTCTGCCATCAGGAACATCGCATAATAACACCTCGATACACAGGAATCATAATCGCCAATTTTTAAAGCGTGTTGAGCAGTAGTCAGGAATTTTTCCGCTTTCTCGATAAAATCTCTTAGCTCTTTCACGCTGCCACACCCTCTTTCTTCACATTGATTATGAACGGAGAATTGTAATTTTCGTAAAAACGCTCAGGAACTGCAATAACTGAAATAAGCTCACCTTTTTCAAGAAGTATATCGAACAAAAGGTCGCTTAAACTTTTTCTAACTTCAAATGGATTAAGGGATTCATCAACCAAAACCAGTATATCAATATCAGAATCTTTATTGGCTTCGCCCCTGACATAAGAGCCATATAGTATAACCTGTTTTATTTTATCTTCATACATCTTAACCAGCTGCTCTTTTATTTGATTTACCAATTGTCTTATTCGGTCATTCATTTCTGATTACCTTACCTAAAAACTTGGAGATGTCAAGAGCAAAAATCGAAAATTATATGAATCGCGAAACTAAAGATATAAAACCACAAGATTTCACCATTAATCTGTGGTTAGTATTAATCGCTTGGTTTCAGTTATCCATGTAAATATTCGTAGATTTTTTCAGCAAAGGATTTGCCAATAAGCTTAACCTTAGCAATTTCCTGAACCGTGGCTGATTTCAATTTTTCTAAACTGCCAAAATAACGGATTAATGCAATCTTTCGCTTTTCGCCAATACCCTTTAATCCATCAAGTTCAGAAGCAAATAAAGTCTTCCCTCTTAATTTTTTATGATAAGTAATCGCAAACCGATGGGCTTCGTCCCGGATTCGCTTTAATAACTTTAAAGCCGAAGAAGAAGCCGGAATCGAAATCTCTCTGCCGTCTTCAAAATACAACGTATCGGTCCTTTTAGCAAAGGCTAAAAACGCTGGAGGCTTGACGTTTGACGCCTCACGCTTTACGCCAGAAAGTTCCGATGATTGGGGTCCGGCGTCCTGCGTAGAGCGTATAGCGTCATTGTAAGCTCTAATCGCAGTAGAAAGTTGTCCTTTACCGCCATCAATCAATACCAAGTCAGCCAAGAGTCTATTTTCTTTAATTTGTCGTTTTACTCTTCGGCTTAATACCTCTTCCATCATCGCATAATCATTCGGACCAGCCACGGTTTTTATCTTAAATAAACGATAATCCGGTTTATAAGGATAATAATCATGAAATACCACAATCGAACCAGTCGCACTTTTGCCTGAGATGTTAGAAATATCAACTCCTTCGATGATTCTGGGTGGTTTATCCAAACCTAAGAAATACTGCAAATCAAGGTTCGCCTGATGAATTTTCGGCACTGGCACAATCTCAGCTAATCCGACATCAGCATTGCTATTGGCTAAATTCAACAGCCGAATCTTCTCGCCTCTTTTTGGTTGATAGATTTTTACGGTTCGGTCTCTTTTCTCCTTGAACCATTTAATGAGTGGTTGAATCACTTCTGAGTCTAATTCTACTGGTAATATTACTTCATCGGCTAAATCAAAAGTATGGGTATAAATCGAACGGAGCAGACTTTCCAATATCTCGCTGTCTTTGGTTCCTCGGGTTAAAATCAAAGGGTATTCTTCCTTACCTGAGAGCTTTCCTTCCCGCACCTTGAATCTTGTGGCAAAAGCCAAGGTTTTGGTTCTTGCTAAACCAAAGATATCCCTTGCTTTCTTATCGCTAAATACTGCGGGTTGATTTCGCATTATTTCTCTTAACGCCATGAGCTGGTCACGAATGATAGCGGCTTTTTCAAAATCTTCATTAGCTGAAGCCCCGAACATTCTTTTTTCCAATTCGCTGCTTATTTTATCTGATTTACCGGAAAGAAAGGCAATCACATTATTTACCCGCTCTCGATATAATTCTTCTGATACAATTCCTCGACACGGACCAAGGCAGCGGTTCATCGGAAAATTTAAACAGGGTCTTAAAGGTATCGGGCAGGGTAATCGCTTGTTACAGGTTCGGATTTGAAAGATTCGTTTCACGCCTTTTATCGCTCTTCTTAATGCCTTGGCTGAGGTATAGGGTCCAAACAGGATTGAACCGTCTTTACGCAGATTTCGGGTAGGGAATATCCTCGGATACTTTTCCTGCACGGTTATTTTAAGATAGGGAAATTTCTTGTCGTCTTTTAACCGGACATTAAATTTTGGTTTATTCAGTTTTATTAGATTCTCTTCTAAGACTAATGCCTCGACCTCAGAATTGGTGACAATATAATCAACATTGGTTGCCCGGGAGATTAAAGAAGCTTTTCTTGGGTCTTCCTGGGTTGTGGTATAAGCACGCAAACGGTCTTTTAAATTTCTTGCCTTACCAACATAAACAATCTTGCCCCTTTGGTCCTTTAATAAATAGACCCCAGGTCGTTCCGGTGCCTCGTCGAATCGACCCTTCATCGATGAGACCCGATTCGGGAGGATTTTGTCTTTAAACATCATTAATATTATTAGATAAGAGGTAAAGATGTC
>JAOUPE010000235.1 GCA_029880025.1 Caldifarciminota bacterium | reverse complement strand
TGTGTCTGTCTCCCTGTCTGTATCCGAGTCTGCCCCCCGGTCAACCCCCTTGTGAACCCCCTGGTCTCTATCCAAGTCTCACCCCTTGTCTGTTCCCAGGTCTCTATCCAAGTCTCACCCCTTGTCTGTTCCTGAGTCTCTATCCAAGTCTCACCCCTTGTCTGTTTCCGAGTCTGTTTCCGAGTCTGGTTCCGAGTCTACCCAGAAGGCTACCCCCTGGATGGTACCCCCTATCAATGACGAAATGACGATAAGCGATTGACGATGGACGAGTTAGAAGAAAATTTGGGTCGATTTGGACATTAGTTATAACTAATCTTTTTCTATGTTTGTTTTTACCAAAGAAATGGCAGATATTTTACTTCGGATAAGAGTGAAAGCCAATTTGACGCAAAGAGAAGTGGCATCGAGCGATAAGCGATGGATGATGGATGACTTAGAAGAAAATTTGGCTTGAAAAAAGTATTACTTAAAAGTAATATATCTAACAAATGGGAGACCCCTTTGAATCCCCAAAGAAATTTAACCACGAAAACACGAAGGGCACGAAAAAGATAGTGAATTCTTTCGTGTTTTCTAAATTTCGTGATTTCGTGGTTATCCGAAAGACTGGGGCTAGGGAGAATGAGGGGTTGGAGACTGTGCAAAAATCGTTAAACCACGAAAACACGAAAGCCACGAAAATACAAGATAAAATTTATTTCACAGAGAACACAGAAGTCCTTATTTCTCTGTGCCTTGAGCGGCTTAATAGTTTCCTTTTCATCTCCTTTTCGTGCTTTCTTAATTTCGTGCTTTCGTGGTAGTTCCTTTAGGTATTTCTGCACATTCACGTTGCCCCTCATTAGGATTGTTTATGTTTGTTTTTACTAAAGGTTTTTGGGGTAAATCAAACCATCTTCATTAATAACCGGTGAAGTTAAAGGAAAATCGGCTTGAGAAAGGGTTCTGATTAGTTCTATTGACCGAGCTGATGAATCAAACTTAGGCACACCTGGTGATTCCAGATATAATGGAACAATCCTTCCAGTTAGAAAATTGCCGGCATCATCCAGATTCACTTTAAGTATTAAGGAGAGACCGGCTTCGTCTTCCACTGAGAATCGGCCATAAGTACAGAAATTACCCAAGCTATAAGCAATGAGCCGATTTTTGTAAATCTCTAATGCCCTTGGAACATGAGGACCATGCCCCAAAACTAAATCCGCACCCGAATCAATCACCGCATGGGAGAATTTAACCAGATTGCCCCGAGGGTCATCAAAGTAAAATTCAAATGTGTCTTTAGTATGTAGAGCATTGACCCCTTCGGAACCGCCATGAAAGGTGACGATAACGATATCGGCTTCTTTTTTTAAAGCGGCTACGATTTTTTGGGCTTTCGGTATATTTAGTAGATTATGGGTCCGACCATGAGGTGAGAAACCGATTACCCGAATTTTTTTACCTCTAATATTCAAATCGGCAACATCGCCGATAATACCGGCGTATTTAATTCCAGCATTATTTAATACCTGTCTGGTTGAGATTATACCCTGGAGACCGAAATCGCCAGAATGGTTATTGGCTAAATTGAGGACATCAAAACCAGCCTCGGCTAAGTTTTTAACATAATCGGTCGGAGTACGAAAAGCGAAATTGCGACCATCGCGGATATCCTTTTTGGTCTCACCATCATTACAAAGCGGACCTTCCAAATTACCGATTGCGATATCGCTCTTTAACAACTCTTGCTTTACCGCATTGAATAAATCTTGTCCATCATTCGGCGGCAGAATTGGTGCAGGGTAATTCGAGCCCATCATAATATCACCGACCGCAGCAATCGTAATGGTTGAATTGAGGAAATTTTCTTCAGAAATGTTTTGGGCACTTAGAGAAAAATCCTTATCAATTATTTCTTGGTAAGGTTGAACTGCACCCAATAACAAAAAACCTAATAATGTTAGAAACGATGTAACAAAATTTTTGAGCATTGGTTCAAAGATATTATATATAATCCAATGGAAAATCAAGAAAGTTTTTTATAAGGGTTAGGAAAAGAAAAACTAAAGATTAATATTGTTTTGGATTGTGATTTTAATTTTGGATATTGATGGAGAATGCGGAATTATTCGGTTTCCGCATATCGGCTGTCAAGGATATAATTTAACGGGTTAACCCAGTTCCCGGAAACTTTTACCCCATAATGCAGGTGATAGCCAGTTGCCTTACCGGTTCTACCAACCGTAGCGATAATCTGACCGCGTCGGACAATTTCACCATAACCAACCCTTATACTCTGACAATGACCGTAAAAGGAGGTATAACCATAACCATGGTTAATCTCAACCACTCTGCCCCAACCCGCTCTTACCCCGGCAAAACACACTCTGCCATTCGCCGTTGCAACAATCGGTGTACCATGTGGCGCAACAATATCGGCTCCCTTATGCATGACATATCGACCGGTGAATGGATCATTGCGATAGCCAAAACCACTTGATAACCAACCTCTAACCGGCCAGATTGAAGGGGTGTGCCGGCGCGCACTATTTTGTTGGGTTAAATATGTCTCGATTTCAGAAAAACTTCTTTTCTGGAACTGAACCTGTCTTTCCAATTCGGCAATCGACATCTCAGCTTGAGCCAATTTATCATTACTGTTTGCCGGTTCATCGGAAAGTTCACCACCGACACCCATTTGTCTGATTTCATAGGGTATTAAATCCATTGCTGAAGCTACCCGCAGTTTTGAATCAAATTCTGCTAGCTCAAATACTCTTTGCTTCAATTTGTTAACCCGAGTCTCCATTTTGCCTAATTTCTCATTAAGTATCTGATTCTCTTTAGCTAAAGCTTTAGCCTGGATTTTGTCTTTTATCCTCTGACTGTAAGTAAAAAATGCTAATATGCCCAAGACTAAACAAACGAGGATAAAGCCAGAAAATAAATAAAAAACATAAATTGGCATAGAAGCGCGAAGCGCTCGATTCTTCCTGCGTAGTATTATAAATAGATTTACCTGCTCCACCCTGACAATATTATACCAATAAAATCTGACTTGTCAATCGAAAATAGTGGCTGAATGGTTTAATTACTACCTCAGTATCAGTAGCTTATCGGTGATGGTTGCCGAAAACTCCTGGTGCAAATCTTCTATGACTCTTGCTTTTATCTGGTAAAGGTATACACCATTGGCTGGTATTATCCCAGTCTCATCTCGTCCATCCCATTCAATCTGATTATAACCAAATGAACAGAACCTTTCAGGTAATGACTTCACCGGTCGACCGTTTATGGTATAAATGTTAATTCGGACATAGGCTGATTTGGAAAGGACAAAGGTAAAATAAGTATTTGACTTAACCGGATTAGGATAAACCAACGCATCGGTAATTCTTAACCCCTCATCAAGCTGGGCTTTCACGCCAACTCGCTTTTCGGTGCGATTCAGATT
>JAOUPE010000234.1 GCA_029880025.1 Caldifarciminota bacterium | reverse complement strand
TGAAAAACGAGGATTAAAATAATGATAATGGTCACCACCCATTATTTCATTCTCCTCTTGGGTTTCAAACGAGTAAGTATAGATATGGGAATGTCCGTTAACATACTTCTCATAGACTATCTTATTGCCTTCCGAAGAAAATTGTGGTGAGTTACAACTATATTCTGGTTCGGTCACCGGCGTCTCAGCCGCAGAACCATTTAACGGCACTCGGTATAAACGATGATGACCATCTTCCAATTTCGTATAAACAACATTCCCGCCCAAAGGTGCTACGACTGGTTCATCACAGAAACCGGTCGACAACGCTTCCTCCTGGCTGCCGTCTTTCGATATTTTGGTTACAATGTTATCCTTTACCGCAATAATCCAGGTGCCGTCCGGGGTATAGGAAGGTCGTTCATAGTTAGCGTCATCAATTACCATTTGGTCTTCATTGCCCAATAAATCCATTTTGGACAGACGATAATAATCTTCGGTTGTATCTTCATAAAAACAGATTATCGAATCACTGGTTGGCGAGAACTTAGGCAGAAAATGCTCGGTTTCATAAGTGGCGGATAATATGTCCTGATTTCTGGTCATCGTTTTTACTATTTCTGGTCCTGCATACTCGTCAAAATAAGGTATCGGCTTTGGATAGAATTTCAACAATCGACTTTTTCGACCGGTGAAGATAAAACCATAATGAGTGCCTTCATCCTTCCAGATACTTAGACATGCCCCGGTTTTAATTTTGCTGTTGCTTACCCACTGCGGTGTCCCGGGAGAGGCTAAATACCAATCTCCATCATCAATATCATAGTACCACATCTCTCCGATGCCGCTTTTCCCGTTATCTCGCAAAACATATATTCTGTTATCCGCATAAAATAGCTCACGCACCTTGTCCTCGGGCAGGCTAAAAGGCAAGCCTTTGAGTGTATCCCAGTCCTTAGCGATTGTGTCATAGCGCATAAGTTTTTCCGTGTGGTTTTTAATACCCATTACGTAGATATACTGACCGTGGCAGGTAATTCCACCTCTTCGTTTTATCCTGTAGCCATAATCGATATGAATTGGTTGACTTACCCAATCACTATCGGCAAGACTGTAACGGTATATCTCGTTGGCACCAGAACCTCTTATACAAAAGATATAATTTCCTCCATCCCAGCATGCTGCCGGATTTCGTATTTTTTTGGTAATTCTTCCTAAAGTCGTATCCCAATGGTTGCTGTTAATCCAGTATCGGCATAACGGTTTCTTCCTTTTGGTTATCAAATATATTATGCTATCACCGGTCCAGACCAAAAATCCCTTATTAATCTTTAAGAGTAACCTGGCAAGGGTATCCCATTGATTACTTCTGGGGAAATACTGGTAAAATAGAAGAACATTTCTACCGCCCCAGAAATAGAGACTATCTGTACTATCGGTTAATGCGAAACAAGCATAGCCTTTTGTTTTTCCTAATGGGTATTGGCAGACTGATTCCCAGAAAGAATCGACCACGACAATATCATCAATTATCGTGTCATTTAGAATACAGCAGTCATGGTTCCATTGGGTAATAACTTTCATTTGGTGATTTCCTTCATTCGGCACTGGAACTTTTATTTTTATAAAAGTATCGGTAAATACAGGCAATTTTGAAATAATCACAGAATCACGATTATTGCCAATCCAGGCAAGGGTTTTCACATTATCGGCATCGGTTGCGCCGAGATTTCTTATATTAAACCAGATACATTGACTATCTGCCGGAACTATTCTATCAAATGGCCAGCTAATTTCTCTGGGCGCTACATCTAAAGCCGTTATCGGGTAGCCCCTGACCTTAACATCATCAATACACCAGGCAACGATATCGGTTGAATCCCCGGCATAAGTCCAGGCTATTTTTACCCTTGATTTATGTGCCGCAGAATCTAAGGTGTATTCTTGATAACCATTGCAGTCGGATAAATACCGGTCAACAAGAACGAAGGGCCAGGTTTGTCCGCCGTTAGTTGAATAGACGAGCCTGGCGGTGCATTGCTCGGCATGTCTTTGCCAGAAAAGCACTCTAAACCTTAATTTAACGCTATCATAATTGGAACATACGATATTGGGCGTATAAAGGGTCTCATAACAATGACCTCTACCATGCCATCGCAAGCACATATAATTAGAACTATTAGTATCGTTTTTAGGAGGAGGGTCATAATAATTGCCCCTATATAGACTACCCCAGGGCCATTCCCCGGCTTTTCTCAAATGCCAGCAAGATGCTTTTGGTGACCAATGCCGGGATTTCCAATTCTTAACTGGCCATTCGTCAAATTCTTCGTATAGCAGGCTAAACTTAAATGGAGGGTCATTAGGAGAACTGTCATCCACTACGCGAAAGTAGCCGATTACCGTATCGTTACTCCTATCTATATCATAAGCTGAATTAAGATAAGAGGTCATTTTGAATAAGCCGGTCTCTGTAATTCTAAGTTTAGGAAAATTACCAACATTTTTTGATTCGCCTAACCTCAAGAATACCTTTGTGCTTTCATAATAAAATGAATTATTGACTGTTTCGACCTTAACTCTGACATCTAAACTATCATCCTTGCCATCGATATTAGTACATTTCACTATTATTGGTTCAATAATTAGTTCTTCTCCTTGTGGTTTAGTATATACCGGTATATCATCATCTTTATCCCCTTCTTTAGTTGGTGGATGTGGTATGGAATCATCCGAACGATTAATATTTAATTTTGCCTTTAAAGTATAATGAGTGGTATCATAAAGGGAATCTTCATTTACATCTAATCGTGTTATACAAACCGCTAAACTGTCAATTTCTTTAAAATCTAAAGTCGTATCTCTATCGAATTTTTTTATTTTAGGGAAATTCGGGTTATTTCTCTCATAAACAATAAATTTTCGTGAATATTTGACTCTTGTGTCACCAGGTGCAAAAGAAAAATCAACATTCCATACGCATGATTTTCCTAATTCAGAACTTGAGATGAATTCAAAATAATCTATACCAAAGGAATTTAATATTCGATTGGGATTCAGGAAAGAATCGGGAAGCGGCAAGAGTAAACACCGGGCTTCAACAAATGGTTTTACATAAATGCTATCTGGTTTAAAATCTCTTAGATAACAAGTGGTGGCAAAAGAATCAATACTTTGAGCAAAGGTGGTGCAAGGTTTGCATACTTGAGGACTATTTGAAAAAGCCCGGCTAATTGCTCTTGACCCGTCAACTATCGGGTGATTTCCAACCGTATCGGTTGACTTATAGGCATCTCTTATTATCTCAAGCTTATCTTTAGTTGAACCATCCTTATTAAATTTCTCATACAGAAACCGCCAGTAGAGACAGAATGGATAATCTAAACTTTTTAAAGAACGATTCATCAAACTGTCGAGATAACCATTAGCTGCCTCAGGATACTGATGATTGACATGTAGAA